>CAINOM010000299.1 GCA_903851455.1 uncultured Bacteroidota bacterium
GCGACCAAGGTTATCAGTACCAGCCCTGCGCCACACGCACATGGCGGCACTGCAACCACAACTGTGGGCGCTACTGTTAGCCTCGCTGATGAGCTGGCAGCAGGCGAGTGGACCAGCAGCGATAATACCATTGCCATTGTGGATGCTAACGGAACAGTAATTGGAATAACTGCAGGTAATGTGCAGATCACACATACGGTAACGAACAGCGATGGAACGATTGTAACAACGACCATACAGCTTGTCGTGAACGCACTTCCTTTTGAAGTTAGAATGATACCTAACCCGAACAAGGGCGCATTTACGATCAGCGGCAACATTGGCTCAAACAGGGATGAGACCATCTCAATAGAGATCACCAATATGCTGGGCCAGGTTGTTTACAGCAGCAACCCCACAGCAACCGGTGGCATCATCAATGAGCAGGTGTTGCTGGGCAGCAATCTTGCGAATGGCATGTACCTGCTGAATGTAAAGACCGGAAACGAAAGCAAAACACTACACTTCGTGATAGAAAAGTGATAACCACTAACTATGGAAAAACAAAAAACGCCGGCGGAGACGCCGGCGTTTTTGTGCCGGTAATCCGTCTCAGAGAGACGCAGGATATTATATTTGCTAAAAATATTTATTTGTGACGCTAACATTTTCGGTTGGGCTAACGCCTTATATGGGGTGTTCTATTCGAAAAAATGCGAGTCATCACTCAGTTAGTATTCTGGTAGCAATCATTTTTTAGGTATCGTGGGCACTTTTGAACATTATAACATTTATTATGAAGAAGACAGCAACGCTATTACTCCTGGCCTTTAGCACATGCGCTATCGCCCAACCAACCATCAGTTCATTGAGCACACTGACGGGAGCGCCCGGAAGCACGGTGACTATCACTGGAACCAACTTCAATACCACCCCTGCAAATGATGTGGTATACTTTGGTGCGACGCGCGCCAATGTGACCGCAGCAAGCGCTACGTCGCTGACAGTAACGGTGCCGGTAGGAGCGACCTATGCCCCGGTAAGTGTAGAAAATGTGGGAACACATCTTTCCGCTTTTTCAAAAGATCCCTTTTTACCCACTTATAACAACGATAATTTCATACCCGCAGTCTTTAACTTCGATACCGCGGTGAGTTTCACGGATGGAATTGACGCAGGCGATGAGCCAGCAAATATAGTTATCGGCGACCTGGATGGAGATGGCAAAGCAGATATTGTTTCAGTACAGCAATTTGGCCTCTCTGCTCTTGTTTACAGGAATACCTCAGCAACTGGGACAATTACAGGCGGTTCGTTTGCGGCTCCTTTAACTCTTGCATTGCCCGGCTCCAGTTATGGAAACCAGGCCAAGATCGTGGACATGGATATGGATGGAAAGCCGGACCTTGTGGTTGATACATGGTGGGGGGTTTACATATTCCGCAATACTTCCACACCCGGCTCAATATCTTTTGCACCTATCGAGTCTTTTGATGGACCTACGCAAGACATGGCTATTGGAGATATAGATGGCGATGGTAAACCGGA
>CAINOM010000300.1 GCA_903851455.1 uncultured Bacteroidota bacterium
CGAATAATAGCTACGAATTTTGAGTTTTAGTTTATTTTTGTTTCCCTCCTAAATTTTTTGTGCTTTGAGATTAAAGTCGTTGGAAATAAAAGGGTTCAAGTCTTTCGCAGACAAAACCCATATCATACTCGATAACCCGATCACGGGTATCGTGGGCCCGAATGGTTGCGGCAAATCGAACATCGTAGATGCCATTCGCTGGGTAATAGGTGAGCATAAGATCAAGGCCCTCCGTTCAGATAACCTGGAGGATCTGATATTTAATGGATCACGCACGCGTACAGGTTCCGGCATGGCTGAGGTGTCGCTTACATTTGAGAACACACGCAACCTGCTGCCCACTGAATTTACCACCGTTACTATTACCCGCAAGTTTTATAAAAACGGCGAAAGTGAATATCGCCTCAATGATGTAAGCTGCCGCCTCAAGGACATACACAACCTCTTCCTGGATACAGGGGTAAGCAATGACTCCTACGCCATCATAGAGCTGGGCATGGTAGATGATATCATTAAGGATAAAGACGGAAGCCGCCGCCGTATGCTGGAACAGGCCGCCGGTATATCTATATATAAGACTCGTAAAAAAGAAGCCAAACAAAAACTAGAAGCCACAGAACAGGATATATCCCGCATTGAAGATCTTCTTTTTGAAATAGGCAATAACCTCCGTACACTGGAAAGCCAGGCTAAAAAAGCCGAACGCTACTTCGCTATAAAGAGTGAATACAAAGAAGTAAGTATAGAGCTAGCCAAGGCATCGCTGGAGCACTTTAACGAGCAATACAAAACGCTGAATGAGCAGCATGATGCCGAAACAGACCGCAGGACCCAGCTAGAAGCTATTGTAGCCACAGAGCAGGCATCGGTAGAGCAGCAGAAAGTGCAGCTGATAGAAAAAGAACAGGAACTGAGTGGCTTGCAGAAACAATTCAACGACCTGGTGAACAGGCTTCGTCAGTTGGAGAGCGACAAGAAGCTTGCAGCGCAGCGCCTGGAGCACCTGAAAGAGCGGGAGAAGACACTGGCCGACTTCCTCTCCGGTGCTGGTGGTCAATCGCAAAAACTGGAAGAGTCGATCGCGTTCTCAGAAAAACAAATTGCTGAGGAAACAACCATCCTCGAGAAAATAAAGGCAGATGTTGAGACGCTGCGCACAACAGTAGATGAAAAGCGTAAGGCATTTGACGAAAAGAAACTCATACTGGAACAGATGCGTGGAGAATACCAGCAGCGCCAGCGCAGCCAGTTTGACGCGGAGAAGAAAGTCGCTATCGCAGATACATCGGTAATGAACCTGCAGCGCAGTATGCAGCAGGTGCAGGACGAAAAGACACAACGCGCCGCACAGATCACACAGCTGAGTGCAGAAAAGAAAACTACTGAAGAGCAACTCGCAACAAAGCAGCAGGACCTGCAAAACCTGGTGGCCAAGCATGAGGAAGTAAAATCTAAAATACTACAGAGCCAGGAGCAGATGGAAACACTGCGTGCAAAACTGGTAGAAGAAAACCGCAAACTCGACAGCCGCAGGAACGAGCACGACCTCCTGAAGTCCCTGGTGGACAGCCTCGAAGGATACCCCGACAGTATCAAATTCCTGAAGAAGAATAAAGACTGGGATAATAATGCGCCGCTTCTTTCTGATGTGTTCGTGGTGAAAAACGAATACCGCACAGCACTTGAAAATGTACTGGATAATTATCTGAACTACTACATTGTAGCCAATGCCGCCGAAGCTGCAAAAGCAGTATCACTGCTGGATACCAATAAAAAAGGCAAAGCCAATTTCTTTCTCATCGATCACCTTGGCACATATAACTCAACCGATTCCGAAGTGCCACAGGGAGCTATACCAGCCCTAAGCGTAGTAACCGTGGATGATCAATATGCTGAGCTTGCCAGGCACTTGCTGGGACATGTGTATATTACAGAAAATGATGCGGATATAAGCCAGGTAACCTTGAAGAATGGCAATGTGCTTGTAGGCAAAAATGGCAAGATGATCCGCGGCAAGTACACACTGGGCGGTGGTTCTATCGGTTTGTTCGAGGGCAATAAGATAGGACGTGCGAAGAACCTGGAGCGCCTTGCGAAAGAAATAGCTGACCTTACAGCTACCACAGCAGAACTAAAACAATATATAGCCGACACACAAACGCTTATTACAGGCTTCAACAGCGAGCTCAATGATAAAGCGATAGAGCACGCAAGGCAGGACATAAACCGCCTCAGCAACCTGGGTGTAAACCTGGCGAATAAGGTGGAGAACTTTGAGCAGCTGAACCAAAACGGCGACAAGCGTCTGCAGGAAATACAGGCCCAGCTTGATAGCACACACGAAAGCATAAAAGGTACACGTACAGAGCTTGAGCGGATAACCGCGGAGCTCCAGGTACTGCAGCAAAACATACAAAATGCCGATGCTGATTTCAGAACGGTAGAGCAGGCCTTTAATGAAGCTACGGCGCAGTACAACCAGCAGAACATAGCCTACACCCGCCAGCACAGCAAACTGGATAACCTGAAGCAGGAACTACAGTTCAGGAACAACCAGCTTGCCGACCTGAAACACCAGATAGCTACCAACAGTGAGCAACTGCAGCAAATAAGTGTGCAGCTCGCCGAAACCGAAAAGCTATTACATGCCGGCGATAACGAGTTGTATGAATTGCTGAGCCGTAAAGAAAATGAAGAGCGCACACTGAATGAGAAAGACCGTGCTTACTATGAGATGCGTAACAATGTTACCGCCCAGGAAGGTCAGCTAAACCAGAAACGACGCGAGAAGGAAAATGCAGAGGCATTGCTGAACGGCATCAAGGAAAAGCTGAGCACAATGAAAGTGCAGGTTGCCGGGATGAACGAACGCCTGCAGATAGAATTCAAAGTAGTGCTCGACGAAATACTAGATCAGCCAAGAACCGGTACTCTGGGTATAGAAGAGCTTACTGCCGATGCGGAGAAGATGAAGAAGCGCCTCGAGAACATGGGTGAGATAAACCCAACAGCTATTGAGGCCTACACAGAAATGAAAGTGCGCAACGACTTTATCGTAGAGCAGCGTGATGACCTCGTAAACGCGAAAGACTCGCTGCTGGCAACGATTGAGGAAGTTGAAAATACCGCCAATACCAAGTTCCGGGAAACATTCGATATGGTGCGTACCAACTTCGTGCAGGTGTTCAAAGCCCTGTTCACAGAAGATGATAATTGCGACCTGCGCCTTACTGATCCTGAGAACATGGCAGACAGCAATATCGAAATATACGCCCAGCCTAAGGGTAAAAAGCCAAGTACGCTTACCCAGCTATCGGGAGGGGAGAAGACGCTTACGTCTACTGCATTCCTGTTTGCTATTTACCTCATCAAGCCTGCCCCGTTCTGCATACTCGATGAGGTTGATGCACCGCTGGATGATGCCAACGTCGGCAAATTCACGCAGATGATCCGTAAGTTTTCAGACAACTCGCAGTTCATCATTGTAACGCACAACAAGCAGACCATGGCTGCTGTGGATGTGATATACGGTGTGACCATGCAGGAAGCCGGAGTAAGCAAGCTCGTGCCTGTGGACTTCAGGAGTCTTAATTAAGGATGGAATTCGGGATTGGTATTTGAGGAATTAGGATTGAGGCGTAGAAGAATTCATGACCTTTTTTCGTAAATTCGTATAGTGAATTCGCATGTACTTATGGAAGCGCAAAACATAAAAACAATTAGAAAAGAAGTAAAGGAATATATAAACCATGCTGATGACCGCATGGTAAGGGCTATACATGCAATGCTGGAAGCAGACCAGGCGGGCGATTGGTGGGATGAGATCAGTGACGCGCAAAAGGCATCGATAGAGAGGGGGCTAAAGGATATGGAAAATGGAAATACTATTCCGCACGAGGAGATGGTGAAATTCTATAGCAAATGGCTTTCAAAATAATATAGTCTGCTGCATCCAAGCTCACATATCTGTCCATTATTGACTACTTAGGTAAAGAATGGACGGAACGGGAAATCAGAAATTTTGTTGAAAGAGTCCACAATAAGTTGGATATTCTTTAGTGTGCATCCTGCAATTGGGAAAATACACAAAAAGAGATACAAAATCCATAAAACCTCAATTCACAAAAAGGTCTCGTTAGTTTATCACGTTAAACCGCAAAAGAAGGAAATACATCTATTGACATTCTGGGATAATAGACAAGATCCGGCTAAGCTTAAATACTGATAAATTACGGTTGAAATTAATAGTTCACAGCTATGAATTGATCTGGCTAAACGCCGCCAGGTACTTGTCAATATAAAATTGCTTTGTCTTCGCTTTGTACTGCATGATAAATCTTGGGTGCTCCAGGGCAATGATCTTTTTGAAGAATTGATGTTGTGTATTTATCTCCCGAAGGAACTTTTCATTTTTACCTGTACCAAAGCAAAAGCAGATATCCGTTTCTATGCCTAGCGCTATTTGTTTATGAATGTTGTCTACGATCAGATCATAAACTGCCGCAGTTAATTCTTTGCTGTCATAGTAATTGTAGTTCACTTCCTTCCCAAGATCGTTGGTTGCGGTAAACCCCAGGGGGCAAACAGAATGGATATAAAATTGTTCATAGAATTTTTCTGGTCCGCCAAAAGCATTGATCATTTCGTAAACGAAGACCGACGAAGGCTCATGAGTTTCCTTTCCCGTGTAGGGGATATGGCATTCGCTTATTAAACGTTTCGGATCAGTGAATGGTACTCCTGTCAACCCCGCACCAAACCTTCCCGGATTTATTCCAAGGATCAGGTGCCGCGTCTGGTGATCGTTATAGAATTTTTTATAAAAAGAGGAAGACACGGACAGTATCTGTTTGTTTTCCATGAACGGATTCATGATACTGATACCCTTGGGTAGCTTACCATGAAATTCAAGCTTTTTATTGAAGTCAATAACCCTGTCAGCAAATGTTTTCATATGGATCAATTATCGTTCATTTCAGTTTCCCGAACCAATACATTAAAACACAGAGTCCCAGCGTTATCAGCAGAACAAAATACGGAAGGCGTTGTTCCATACGGGCTTTGCGCATCCTTGCTTCCACATGGTCATCTATAGCCCGCAGCATGTCGTCATCATTCGCAGCGAGTGCTATCAGGCGCTGTTCTATATCGCCAAGATACCTTACCTCGAGCTTATGGGTGGCTTTCAGTATTTCGGTTATTACGGTGCTTGTAGTTTCTTTATCGCTTTCAGTATGCATTACGCCCAGGTGCGAGTCGGAGAGTATGAGCAGTATATAGGCCTGTAGCGTTTTCTGGCTCATCCTGTAAGTATCCATGGTATCCAGGCTGGCATTTAGCTGCCTGCATATATTCAGCAGCCACGCCGGGGTAACCGCTTCTTTATATTGTGTTTTGCCGCCCATGCCAGACAGCCAGCGCTCATCATCATACCTGCTTCTTTTTGTTGTGTCGGAAAGCACAGAATAAGCCTCCTGGATCTCTTTAAAATGCGCTTCCGAGAGCGAGTTCTCCGGGTTTTTATCAGGGTGATATTTGAAGGCAAGAGCGCGGTATGCTTTCTTTATCTCAGTAGCACCGGCAGATGGCTTTACTCCTAATATTTTATAGTAGTCCTTCATCCGCCCTTATTTCGCGTCTTTATATTTCCACAGGTAAAAGCAGGCATAGGTGCGGTAGGGCGCCCATTTTGCAGATATCTTCAGCATTTTTTCTTTCATCCCTTTTTTATCTGTGGCATCAAGTTTATAGACCTTTGTCATGGCTTGCTGTATGCCCAGGTCATCTACCGCAAACACATCCTCCCGCCCCAGCGTAAACATCAGCAGCATCTCTACCGTCCAACGGCCAACGCCTTTTATTTGGGTAAGAAAATCGATCACTTCATCATTGCTCATTTTGCTTATTCGCTTGTCATCCGCATTTTGCTCCAGCAGATACTTTGCTACGTTCTGCACGTAGTTCACTTTTGCATTCGAAAGTCCCACGGCGCGCAACTTTTCAAATGGTGTATCTATGATCTGCTGCGGCGTCGGTTCCTCACTCCCATAAAGTTCCAGGAAGCGCCTGAAGATAACATCGGCAACCTTTGTTGATAGCTGCTGGCTCATGATAGATGCG
>CAINOM010000301.1 GCA_903851455.1 uncultured Bacteroidota bacterium
CAGGCGAAGCTGCAACGAGCGTAGTGGCTGCAGAACCTGCGCCCGCATCCGTGATCTTTATAATGGCGTTTGGAGCAGTACTGGTGGCGGTAGTCGCATAAATAACAGGGTTTGCACCTGAGTAGTCGACTGTAATGCTCCTGGATGTTGTTGCGTTTACAACATAAGCCAATGCATAAGTTGCGCCGCTCTTCACATACTTACTGATCCCGCTTCCGTCATCTGCTATATACAAGGTATTACCGTCAGGGCTGAACGAAAAGCCGTAGGCGCTGGGCGAGTTCGGTGTGTTCAGCAAGGCAGTTGTCTGGCAACATGTTGTAGGGATACCCGAGCCTAATGATGAAATACCAAGGTTCGTACCGGTGCTTGACGAGAAATACATCTGGCCATTAAATATCTGAACGACGCGAGTGTTGATAGCCGGCGTTGTAAGTGTGGTCAGGGTATTCAGCAACGATGCACCGCTGCCCGGTCCACCAGCAAAGTAATTCAAGCCAGAGGCGACTCCCGAACGAATGTTATTTCCCGAATACAAAGTGCTGGTCGAAGCCGGAGTTGTGTAGGCCGCTGCCGAATTGATCGTAAACATGATCCTGTTGATCGACGCCGATGCAGATGTAGCGACGTTTGCGGTACCGGCAGCGGCATTATAGCCTACCAGTACCAGCCGGTCCCTTTCAGCCGACATGATCATTTGCCCCTCGGAAGTGGCACTGCCGCTATTGGTAATAAAAGGAGCTGCACCGGTGCCGGGTAATGCAACGGTAACGCCCGTTGCCACGCCTGCTGTAGTATACTCTACGACATTCAATGGCTGCGCCGAGCTGATCAGCCCGGTTACACCGTCGCCTACTCTCATTACGGCCAGGTTGCCGGCAGTAAATGGCTGAGCAAACGCTCCGCCAGACGCAAAACAAAGAAGTACAAAAAAAACGAACAAAAAACGACCCCGCAATACCCTTCTACGTACAAAATGCAACATGAAATGCTATTTAAAAATTATAGCAAATTTGTCGAAAGCATGTTACCGCAAGATTATCTCCATGTTTACAGAACTTTACCAAATTGTTACGTGGGCATTATTTTCTGAATTTTGACCAGTGTTTTGCATCAGTTATCAATACCGGGTCTACACAAGCATTCCCGCAATTGTTGCAGAGAGATAGGAAGCCAACGTGCCGCACAGCAATGCTTTCATTCCCAGCTTTGCAAGGTCACCGCGGCGCTCCGGGGCCAGTGCGCCAATACCGCCTATCTGCATGCCTACACTGCTGAAGTTGGCAAAACCGCATATAGCTATGGTAATAATAGTCAGCCCCTTAGGTGTAACCATGGGCACAGATTTTGTGGTCAGGCTTTTAAACGCCACGAACTCATTCACGGTCAGCTTTTGCCCGAGCAGGGTTGCCGCATTATGAATATCCTGCGTTGGCACACCCATCGCCCATGCAAACGGGTAGAACAGTTTACCGAAGATCATATCCAGCGACAACCCATGGTAAATGTGCGCCAGCATCCAGTTTACCATGGCGATCAGTGCTATAAACCCTATAAGCATGGCGATCACATTCATTGCTATTTTAAACCCATCTGCTGCGCCATGAGTTATGGCGTCCACCAGGTTTGTGTAGTTGCTTTTCACATCCAGCTTCACGGTGCCCATTGTAGGCGACTCTTCCGTTTCCGGGAAAACAATTTTAGAGATCACGAGTGCTCCCGGCGCAGCCATCAGGCTGGCCGCTATGAGGTAATCCGGTCGTGCACCCATATTGGCATAAACGATCAGGATACCTCCTGCAATGCAGGCCAGGCTGCCACTCATGGATGCCAGCAGTTCGCTTTTAGTCATCGTAGGCAGGTATGCTCTTATCATTACCTGGGCTTCCACCTGCCCCACAAATGCGCTGGCTACATTGCTCAGCGCCTCTGCGCCGCTCACGCGCATCACAAAGTTCATCGCCCTTGCCACTATCGACACAAGGAATTGCATCACCCGTAAATGATAGAGTATAGCTACCAGCACACAAACCAAAATGATGGTCGCCGTGATATTGAATGCAAAGACAAAAACCGGCGCTACACCGTAATTCACCAGTTGCCCGCTGCCGTTAAATGTCCCGATACCGCCATATACAAAACTGGCGCCTTCCTTTGCGAAGCCTTCCAGCTTCTGCATGCCCTTGCCCAGCGTCTGGAAAAAGTTATTCACAGCCGGCACCTTCAGCACCAGCAGCGCAATACACAGCTGCAGCGCCAGTCCGCTCAGAACCAGCCTTACGTTGATGCGCCTTTTATTATTGGAAACAAGAAATGCGATACCAAGTATCAATGCAATGCCGATAAGCCCGGTAAATCGCCCCATAGGTGTGCTAATTATACAACAAACTACAAATTATGATCTTTATCTCCAATTCATTACTACCCCATCGACTCCTTAGTAAAAGCGAAAGGCAACAACTCCAGTATCGTCCGCTGAACGAGTTCCTCACCATGCATGAAAATGACTACGATGTCATTACCAAACTCAAGAATGAATTGCCGACATGCGCCACAGGGCGCTGCTGCACTCGTCTTGCAGTACACAGCTATTGCTTTAATACCCGATTTGCCGGCTGACACGGCGTGGCCCAGCGCCGTCCTTTCTGCGCAGATGGTCAGGCCATACGAAGCATTTTCCACATTCGTACCAGCTACAACCGTCCCATCGCCGGTAAGTACGGCAGCGCCCACAGGAAAGTTGGAATAGGGTGAATAACTATTTTCAGAAGCCTTCTTCGCTTCTGAAAGTAATTGCTCTGCTTCGGAATCTGATAAATAATTCATTCGCCTTTTCTTGTTTGTTCACCCGGTAGTTGCGCAGAGACGCAGTGCATCGCGTCTTTATATCCCACGGTTGATAAATGGTGGTATTTATTTCTTCAACCCTATCTCCCTGAGGCGTTCATCCAGGTATTCGCCGGCAGTATAATCCGTGTATGCTTTCGGATATACTTCGGTTATGCAGCTTTCCAGGCAGGCTAGGCTCATATCGCTGCGCGGGTGCAGGAAGAAAGGTATAGAGTAACGTGGTGTACTCCACTTTTCTTTCGGCGGATTTACAACCCTATGTGTCGTCGATTTCAACCGGTCATTGGTTAGCCGCTGCAGCATATCGCCCACATTAACCACTATCTGCTCCGGCAGCGATGTCACCGGCACCCAATCACCCTGCATGCTCAGTATCTGCAAGCCATCGGCCGATGCGCCTACCAGCAATGTGATCAGGTTAATGTCCTCATGCTGTTCCGCACGAATGGCCGACTTAGGCTCGTGCGTAATAGGCGGATAATAGATCGCCCGCAATATTGAGTTGCCACTGTGCACATGCTCATCAAAATAGTGCTCATCAAGGTCCAGGAACAAAGCAATAGCCTGCAGCAACGATGTGCCCGACTTCTCAAACGCCTTATAGGCGGCAAGCATGGTAGGCGTAAATGCGGGTATTTCATCTACCACCACATTATCCGGGTATTGATCTTTTATTGGATTACTATCTTCAACGACCTGGCCAAACTGGAAAAACTCCTTCAGATCAGGTGCATCGTCATAACCCTTCGCATGCTCGGTACCGAAAGACGTATAGCCACGCTGGCCCGCCAGCTCCGGCTTCTTATATTTCTCCTTAGTCGCAAGTGGCAACGAAAAAAAGCGTTCCACATCATTGTACAATTCTGCGATCAGGCTGTCCGGAATACCATGGTTCTTCACAGCCACAAAACCCACCTCTTCATAGGCTTTACCAAGCTGGCTCACAAAATTCTGTTTCAGCTGCGGATCTCCACTGGTAAAATCCGCCAGGTTCACTACGGGTATGTTCATAAAAGTAAATTTGGGCTGCTAAAGTAAACCGATTTAGGTGCCGTCATTATTATTTTTATGTGAAGTTTTAAATGAGTTACAAGGAGGTAATATTAAATCAATATTTGGCGAATAAATGCGAACCGCAGTTCTTAGAAAAAAAACTGCCTCGTTCAGCGTTTCTATATAAAATCATAATTCTGACCCCGAAAACACCGAAGAAAAACAGATTTGACTTGCAATACCGTAGATTGCGAGCCAAAAATATGCTTCCGGAAATACCACGATCACACATTCGAAAGCAGGCCATGTAAACAAAAATGAAAGGATTTCTTCTGCTCCTTTGCACGTTATACACTTCGATGGTTGTTGCCCAATCGGGCAAGATCGCTGGAAAAGTAAAAGATGAGGCAACACATCAGCCGATCGAATACGCGACGGTAACGGTTGCAGACCACGCTACTAAGAAAGTGATTAACGGAGGCGTAGCCGACAGCACCGGAGCCTTCGAGGTAAACAGTTTATCGGCCGGGGTCTATATTGTGACGGTAGAATTCATTGGGTATACAAAGAAGATCATCGACAGTGTGCGGGTTGGCGCAGGCAAAAACAGTGTAGCGCTCGGCACCATATCCTTAGCTGTGTCAGGAAAAGTGCTGCAGGGTGTCACGGTGACAGCAAGCGGCCCCATCATTGAAAACAAGATCGACAAGATCGTTTACAATGCCGCCAATGACGTCACCTCGCAAGGCGGCCTGGCGCTGGACGTGCTGAAGAAAGTGCCGCAGGTAAATGTGGACGTGGATGGCAATGTAGAGTTGCAGGGCAATTCAGATATCCGCTTCCTTATTAATGGCAAACCCTCCAGCGTGTTCGGCAGTAGTATTGCTGATGCTCTTTCTGCCATCCCGGCCAGCCAGATCAAGAGCATAGAAGTGATCACCAGCCCCGGCGCTAAATATGATGCACAGGGCACCGGCGGCATTATCAATATCATTCTGAAGGATAACAAAATGCAGGGCATCAACGGCAGCGTAAACCTGTCGGGCGGCACCAGGCTGGAGAACGGTTCGGCCAATCTCAACTTCCGGCACAACAATATTGGCATCAACGCCTTTTTAAGTGGTAATGCGCAACTGGTTTCCCGCACACCGTCCACCCAGGATCGCTCGTCATTTGATTCTGTGCACAATACTACCAACCACCTGATGCAGGACGGCTATTCCGACTTTCAGAGAAATGGCTACCAGTCCGGCATAGGCCTCGACTGGAACCTCACTAAGCGCGACAATATAACCGCAGCATTCAGCGTCAACCATTTTGGCAATACTAACGAAGGTGTTACCAATGTTCGCCAGGACACCGCTGGCAGCACGAGTGCGCCTATCTCCAGCGCCCGGTCATCTTACAATCATTTCGAAACAAATTCATTCGACTGGAGCCTGAATTATAAAAAGACCTTTCATAAGGAAGGACAGGAGCTCAATGTGCTGTATAGCGCCTCCTTCGGCCAGCCGGTTACTAACTTCCACCAGTCGAGCACCTTCATTGGCCTGGCTGATCCCTATACTGGCTCCGCAAGCAACAATCCCGGAACCAATAAAGAGAACGATATTTCAATTGACTATACGCAGCCGATCAAAGAACATCTCGTCCTGGAGACCGGCGCTAAAACCACGCTGCAGGACATTAACAGCTCGGCCGCAGTAACAACTTTACAACCCGCCACCGGCAGCTACGTTGCGGATCCCAGCCAATCCTACGATCTCCAATACATGCTACGGGTCTATGCGGCTTATGCCTCAGCGTCATTCCCATTGGGCACTTTCCTAAAAGTAAAGGTTGGTGCACGATACGAATACACCGATACAAAGATCGACTTCCCCAACACCAGCATCCCTGCTTATGGCACGCTGGTTCCGTCGGCAATACTTTCGCATGATTTTTCAGGTAATCAATTTGTGAAATTGTCTTATACCCGGCGCATTGAGCGGGCCGACTACCGCGACGTCAATCCGTTCATCAATTTATCTGATCCCTACAACATCACCACCGGCAACCCAACGCTGAAACCAGAAATAGGCAATAATATCGAAGCCGGCTACAACAAATCGTTCGGTAAGGGCAGCAATATTTATGTAGCGCTCATAGAGCGTATCAATACGCAGGACCATAAACAGGTGACTGCACTCTACAAATCCTATCCCGTAGGTGATTCCACATACAATAATGTATCTGTCACTCAGGTCCAGAACCTGGGCACAGAATACAATACCGGCATAAATGTTTCCGGCTCATGGACCATCAAGGATAAGCTGAGCCTTCGTGGAAATGTTTTTTACATGCACCGTCATAGTTCCGTTCTGCCACCCGGCAGCCTTGGCACAGATGGCGACCGTTTCAGAACCAATCTTAACGCATCTTACCAATTGCCCCAGAATCTTGTTGTTGAAGCCTTTGGCAACTACAATGCGCCGACAAATAACATACAGGGCAGGTCGCCGCAATGGATCACTTACACCTTCGCTTTCAGGAAACAATTCTGGCACAAGAATGCAAGCATAGGCCTCACGGGCACGAACATCTTCAACGAATACACCAAACAGGTGGTGACAGTCACAGCAGCCGATTACACTTCGTATGTCGTGCGCAAGCTACCCTATCGCTCAGTTGGCGTTAGCTTCACTTATAAGTTTGGAAAACTGGAATTCAAAAAAGGCAGGGATGACGATTCCGATCTCAATAATCCGCCCGCTATGTAGTGTGTGATGGCTGCATTTAAAGCCGTCCTTCCTGGTAGTCAAGTTGACGGAAGTACTCTACGTCTTTCAGCAAAGAATTTCTTTTTATCGCCAGCTTTATCAGGGCCGTAAGATTGGATATAGGCGAAAGAATAAAGATCGCCACGGTCAGCAGGTTCTGGAACATCTTTACCCTGCCTGCGCGTGCCGGATCTCCGGGCCCGCCCTTAGCGAGGATGTACTTCCCCCAAAACCGGAAATTTTTGATACCACGCTGCTCCAGTATCACCAGCCCCGGCTTCAGTGCTATGGCACCTTGTGCGAGTAAGCTCCGCTGCAGGTCAAAAAGATTATCATCAACAAAGTGCTGGTAAATGGTCTTGCCAAACCGGTTAGCGGCTGCAATGTCTTCGTCCTGCACCCCTGCGGCAGGTAGCAGTCCGGACGCTTCTTTTTGCCCTTTGAACGCCCATCGTATCACAGTCAGTGTAGACACCAGGTTCGGATTGGTGTCGGCTAGCACTATATTGCCCACCAGTTGCGCATCCAGTCCGGCCAGGTATGCCTTTACTTTCTCCTGCGAATGCAGCCACATATTGCGGCAGCCGATAACGGTAATTACTGGCTTCCCCTTAAATATATTTGCAAACTCCGCCTGCAGAAAGGCAGTGACAGGTTGCGATGGATTCAGGAACCACGGCTGGTATCCGAAGATGATGAGATCGTAATTTTTACCGGTTACTTCTGCTGCCAGTGGCTTCACCGGCGATGGCGTGTGAACAACCGTCTCCGGCATGGCATCGAAAAATTTCAATGGGGTCCATGGAAAAGGAAAAGGAGTAACCGGCTCTATACACGCATATTCAATGTCCGCCTTATCCTTAATATCCGAAACGATACTGTCCAATATCCGGCGCAGCTGCCCCGTTTGGGAATAATACAACACCAGTATCCTTGGCCTCATTGATTATCGTACGTTAAACTACGGTGAGATATAAATAGGCGTATGTAAACCGCGCACTCTCCGGCACCATTACCAGCAGGTGGTCGCCTTTCTTCAACCGGCCACTCTGGAATAGTTCTTCCATCATCAGGAATGGTGAAGCGCTGCCCACATTCCCTACCCGCGGAAGATTGTAAAACCAGTTCTCGGCAGGAACTTCCATGCCTATCTGCTTCATATACTCCATCATGTCCTTTTTGAAGTATTCGCTGGACATGTGCGGCAGGTAATAATCTACATCGGCAGACGTAATTCCCCGCTTTGTCATCAGGGTCTTCAGAAACTCGCCGCCCTTTACAATAATATTCTCACTGAGCAACCTTGTGTCCTGCTTCAGCGCGAATACACTATCTGTGCCCCACGTCACTGTGTCCAGGTCGCTCCAGCCGGTGAGTGATCCGTCTTCGTTTTTTATTGCACCCGAATACATGCATGGGCCTAGTTCATTGGCAAAAGAAGATATCTCCAGCCATTCTATTTTCAGCGACAGGCCACTTTCATTTGGTTTATCCTGCACCAGCACCGCTCCCGCGCCGTCGCTGAGCATCCACCGTAAAAAATCCTTTTCAAATGCGATGTACGGATTCGTATCAATATCTGCCCAGTTCTCCGCTTCCGCTTTGTATTTCGAGGCCTCCAGCCAGGTAGATACTCTCTCAGATCCACTCGCCACAGCCACATTTGCCACGCCGCTGGCTATTGCCATATAGGCATACTTCAGGGCCTGCATACTGCTGCAGCAGGAGCCCGATACCGAACTGATCTCAATGTTGCCAATACCCAATTCGTGGTGCACCATAGACGCGTGAGATGGGATCAACTGGTCTGGTGTAGCGGTCGCCGCCGCAAGCAATTCCAGGTCGCTGATATCCAATTGAGTATCGAACAAGCCCTTGATGGCCAGCGCTGCCAGCTCTGCATTTGAATGCGTCCTCTTCCCGTTCTTTAAAGCGTAATATCTTGTCTTGATACCATTATTCCGTAAAACAAGTGCACGCGCACGCGATGGTTTTCCATTTACTTTTCCTAGTATCCCCTCCATCTCCTCATTAGACACCGGTTCGTTTGGCAGATACTTTGAAAGTCTTGTAATATAAACTTGCCTCAATTAGCTATTATTTGTGTGCTGTAAAAATAAGGTTTTCTGCATTAGTGGTGCAATCCAATTTTCGTATCAAAAAACACGCTGCCAAAGCGCGAAATATCAAACAAAAACCACGAAGTCGAACATCTCGTATACTTAGAAAATCTTAACATAAGTGGTCTCTTTCGCGGCGTCCGGTCATAACTGATATGCCCTATCTTTGCATTATGCTTACAAAAGAGTTAAAAAGCCTGCTGCCCACTGATTTTGCAGACACAGCAAGAGTGTGGATATACCAGAGCAGCAGGGCATTTATAGAAAAAGAAGAAAGAGAAGTAAATGAGCAACTTTACCACTTTGCCTCGCAATGGCAGGCCCACGGAGCTCCAGTAAAGGGTTGGGCGAAGCTGCTGTTCCGACAGTTTGTGGTGGTAATAGCCGATGAAACAGACGTAGAAGTATCGGGCTGTAGCACAGACAGCTCGGTTCGGGTCATTAAAAGCCTCGAACGTCAATATGACGTTAACTTCTTCGACCGCATGATGATCACCTTCCTGCTCAAGGACAAGGCAGAAATGCTGCCTTTTACGCAGGTACAATACGCTATTGACAAAGGCTACATCAGCAAAGACACCTTATTGTTCAATAATATTGCTACTACAAAAAAAGAACTGGAAGAAAAATGGCTGGTGCCGCTTGGCGAGAGCTGGCTGGCCAGCCGTGTGAGTTTATCATAAAGAAATACAGCATAAAAATACCCGGCGTCGTGAGAGGCCGGGTATTTTTTATTCAGATCAGGGATGATCGGTGATTATTTGCTTTTAAAATTAAGCGGCACCAATACTTTGAAGCATATGTTCCTGCCCATATTGTGCACACCCACCTGGTTAACACCGTTCACCGTATTCGTATAATACTTGAAACGGCTCATGTAGTCGATATACGACACGTCACCCAGGTTATTTACTGCCATATATACACTGCACACTTTGCGGCCGTGGTCAGTAATATCGGTACCCAGTCCTGCATTTATGAGCGTATAAGATGGTGTTACAGGTACGGCATCAGGTACACCCTGGTAGGAGTTGGCAGCCTGGTACACATTATCCTGCTCAAAACTGTAGAACAGACCGATGCGCACATAGGAGTTTTTCAGCGCCCTGCTCAGGTTCTTGGCCGTAAAGGTGAATTCTGTCTTCAGGCTTGCAGGTGACGTGAACGGAATGTATTTTTCTGTTGAAGGCACATTGTCCAGCTGCACATTAGCTATGCTGAAACCGGTATACCAATCAAACCATTTTGCGCCAGACGGATGAAGGTCTACCATAGCTTCGCCACCTGTTATTGTGGCATTGGTCTGCGAATAAAGGAAAACAGGTGCATTCTCAAATCCTGGCGTGCTGTTGTTGATGGAATCAGAACCCGCAGGCTGCGAAGGATCGGTGCTGTATAGCTTTTTGGCGTAAATAAAATTGTTGACGCTGTTTACAAAAACACTGGCTTCAGCGGTAACATCTTTCGATTTGAAACCGGGAGTAAAGTCCAATTCCAGGCTCTGCTCCGGCTTCAGGTTTGGCTGGCCGATCTCATAGATCACAGTACCATCATGGATACCGTTCGATCCTGTTTCTGCAACGTTTGGCGCCCTGAAACCACGCGCGATATTAGCCTTGAGATAGAAATTGTTGGTTACCTGCAGCGCTGCACCCAGGCTGGCAGAGATACCGTTGAAATTAGATGAATATGCGGTGAACCTGTGTATAGCAGCCGGATCAGATGAAGAAAGCTGGTTGCCATTTGAATCAATGTAATCATCATGCCCCTTGAAGAGGCGCGAGTCATAGCGTACACCTGCGCTCAGGTCCAGGTTACCGAATTTCCTATTCACAATAGCAAATGCACCGAGATCAAACAGGCTGTACTCTGGTATCAGCAGCAACGTACCCTTGTTGGTAGAGTTCTGGTACATGCCGTTCACACCTGCAGAGAAATTAAAGCCATTCATATCCCCGGAAACGTAGCGGAGATCATAGTTGTACGTATTCAGCAGGTACCAGATATTCGATGTATTGGGTATGGTGATATCGTTATTTTCCTGGCGACTGTTCGTCTGCATGCCAAAGCGGGCGATGATATTGCCCCCGCCTACTGCGATGCTGTTATCCCATACCAGCTTTTCGTGCTTTACCAATTGATTGATCACAAACGGAGTGTAAGAGCGAAGCTCCTGGTTTGTAGCCTGCAATTCGATCGGGTTGTTGTCCGGATCAACCGCTTGTTTCAGGAACGAGCCTGTTGAGTCTTTCACACCTTCTACGATACCGGTCCTCAACTCAAAATAGCTGAAGTGCAATTGCGAAAAACCCCATTTACGATGTATCCCGATAGTTTCGTCTGTGTTGAAATTGTTGAACTGAGAGTTGAATACATATCCATCCGCCGGATTCTGATAAGAATGTGCCAGCGTATTATCCACACGCGCGCTGAAGTTTATCCCGTCTACAGTTCCAGCTATGTGCCCGGCGGTATTTATCAGGCCGTTATTGGTCTGGTAGGCCGTGAGGATATCTCCCTTTATTTCTCCTTCTGGCAATGGCTTCTCCGGCAGGAAGTTGATCACTCCAGACAAGGCATCTGAGCCATACACCAGGGATGCCGGGCCTTTCAGAATTTCGATCCTGTCTACTGAATTAGCGTCTACTTCTATGCCGAACTCATCACCCCACTGCTGGCCTTCCTGGCGCACACCATCATTGATCACTACTACCCTGTTGTAACCAAGGCCGCGAATTACCGGCTTTGAAATACTCTGACCGTCAGATATCCCAGATACGCCCGGCACCTGCGATATAGCATCTATGATATTAGTAGAAGCACGTTGAGTCAGGTAATCATTAGAAATTTCAGTAACCGGTTGCGGCGTATTCTTAAGCGGCGTCGCTTTCGCATTGCCGGTCACTACTACTTCATCTTCTTCGGTATAGGATACTTCCAGCACGAAGCTCAGGGTCGCATTGCCGCTTACCTGCACGCTCTGTGCCTTTGATGAAAAACCGAGTGACTTTGCCTCGACGAGGTAGGTGCCTTTAGGCACATTATTAAATACATAATGACCCTCAGAATCTGTAGCTGCAGACAGCTTAAGGTCTGTGATCTGTACAAGCGCTCCTTGTACGGGCGAGTTGGTGGCCTTGCTGGACACCATACCGCTCAGGCTGTTTTGTGCAAATGTTTTGATAGATAAAAAGCAAAGAAATACTATTGATAAACGAATATACTTCGTGTTCATAAAGTGTGTGTTTTGTGATAAAATGAAGAATGCACCATCCGCCCGCGGCGGGTGATATATGTAGCCTTCACCGGTACAGGGATGTATCAGTGACTATTTCAGAAAAAAAGATCAGGCTATCCTGGGCGGTGGCTTTATCACAGCGCTACACACCTGCAACGACTCTGGCAAATATCTCAGTTCATGATGCTTCACCTCGCTGGCACCTACCCACACAATAGGCCGGTGACCAACAAGTATCTTTCCATCATTGGGAGTATGAATTTTGTGCTTTGCAATGTGGCTGCCTGCGGGCAGGTATTTGTCAGTGCCTTCAATGCTTTCCGCCATGTTTTTCACCAGCACTTCCTCATCTGTATCATGATATACGGTTACATATGCAACATCACCTGAAACCGAGTAACTGCTTACGTCATACAGCCTGCCGCCATACCATACTTCACGGTTGTGTTTTTGCGCCTTAAAGTCTTTTAGCGGGATCTCTATTACAGCCAGCTTGTCCTTTTCCCTGACAAACTCGTTTGCAGCTATCTTATCTCCCGCCTGCATAGCATCAAAGACAAAATACGACATAGCGCCGACGCAAAGTATCAGCATCAGCATTGCAGCAATAGATCGATGTAACGAGCTTCTCAAACAGAGGTAATTGACCGGCTAAAGGTACATAATCAACTGAATTACGCAATTCCTTTTTGCCGTCCGGGGCCCCTTGCTAAAATCACTGTTCAGTATTTTTTAACATTTCACTTTTTGCATATTCTGTTGTCCAAACACAAAACATACACTTTATGAAAAAACTCATCACCTCGGTCATCCTGCTGATCTGTATTCTTCCCACCTCGAACGCAAATACGCATTACCGGTACAAAAAATATCGCCGGCACGAGCCTGAATCCGGAGGATTTGCCGGAACTAAGGCTACCCTCAACAAATATGCCATTCCTGTTGGAACGGAATTCCTCTATGCGCACAGCATTTTCCACAATTGCTTTCTTGGTTGCAATTTCGGAGTAGATGGTGGCACCTCCCTAAACACCTATAACGCGCCCCGTTTCGGCAATGACAACTACGGCATTATATCCGCAACTCTTGGTCTCAACCTCGACTATCGCCTGGTGCACACCAACAAATTCAGTCTCTTTATGGGGTGCCTGGCCGGTTACCAGCTCATCGGGCTGGACGATGAATACAGAACTTCCGGTACCCTACACTCCTTGGTCTCAGAGGTTAATGGCGTTTATTCCATCCGGCCCGGCATCGGAATGAGTATAACCGATCGCATGTCTTTTGGCTTCGGGTACAACTTTTTGCTCGAAGATGACCTCGATTTCGGAACTCTTAAAGACTTCGAAGGCCCGCAGATCATGCTCAGCATCAGAGATAGCCACAAACACCACCATCACTATTATTATTGAGCTCTAAAGCGCAAATATATTGACAGCATAAAAAACAACAAAGCCCCGGGATATCCGGGGCTTTGTTAAATTAATTACTCTTCGCTTAATCCGGAACTACCAGCCTGAAACCGTTACCGTGAATGTTCACGATCTCCACGCTTGTGTCGTCTTTCAGGTATTTACGCAGCTTGGCTATATAAACGTCCATACTACGTCCATTGAAGTAGGTATCACTGCCCCATATCCGCTTTAGTGCGGTTTCGCGTGGCAGCAGGTCGTTCTTGTATTCGCTCAGCATCAGCAGCAATTCGTTCTCCTTTGGAGACAGCGTGTGCGACTCATTGCCATGCTTCAGTGTACGCAGCTTGCTGTTGAAATGGTATACACCAATATTGAATTCTATCTGGGAATGTTGCTTTTCATGAAGCTCCTGGTTGCGTTTCAGCACCGCTTTTATCTTTGAGAGCAATACATCACTGTCAAATGGCTTGGTGATATAGTCATCCGCGCCAAG
>CAINOM010000302.1 GCA_903851455.1 uncultured Bacteroidota bacterium
AAAAGACTGGGATTTCTTGTAAATTTTAATGTTCCCAAGTTAAAAGATGGCTTCAGGCGCTTGTAAATAATTTCTAACCTTTGCGTTCTTAATGCAGATAATTTCTAATTAACATGTATAATAAGCTTAGCGTCTCAGCGGTTAAATAAAGTAGCAATATGATAGTAGGTGTTATTGGCTCAGGCGCTATGGGCGCGGGTATTGCGCAGGTGGCGGCTATGGCGGGGCATAGGGTGATCGTGTATGATAATAATACGACGGCGCTTGTTAAGGCTAAAAAGAGCCTTGCGAATACGTTACAGAAACTACAAGAGAAAGGAAAAATAACATCAGCCGACGAGCTGGTGCAGCGTTTTTCTTTTGCAGATAGCATACAGGCATTCCAGGGTTGCGGACTTATTATAGAGGCAATTGTGGAGCGGCTGGACATAAAGAAAGCTGTATTTGCTGAGGTGGAGCAGGTGGTAAGCGATACCTGCATACTGGCGAGTAATACTTCCTCCCTGTCTATTACTTCTATTGCTGCGGCTTGCAGTAATCCTTCACGGGTGCTGGGCTTGCACTTCTTCAACCCGGCTCCTGTAATGGCGCTGGTGGAGATCATACCCGCTATCCAAACGGATCCGGAGCTGATACCTGTGGCTAAAGAACTGATGCTGCAATGGGGCAAGACGCCTGTGATCGCTAAAGACACGCCCGGGTTTATTGTCAACAGGGTGGCACGGCCTTTTTACAGCGAGGCAATACGTATATGCGAAGAAGGCATTGCCGATATGGCTACTATAGACTGGGCTATGACTGAGCTGGGTGGTTTCAGGATGGGACCATTTACGCTGATGGATTATATAGGTCATGATGTGAATTATGTGGTGACGGAAACGGTCTTTACCTCATTTTTCTTTGATCCGCGCTACAAACCTTCCTTTTCTCAGAAGCGGCTTCTTGAGGCCGGCTGGCTGGGGAGAAAGAGCGGAAGAGGGTTTTATAATTATGCTGAAGGTGTTGAAATGCCGGCGCCAAATAAAGACGTTGTGCTGGGTACGCAGATACTGGAGCGCATACTCGCGATGCTGATAAATGAAGCCGTAGACGCGCAGTACCTGAATGTAGCCTCGGCCGCTGACCTCGAAACAGCCATGACAAAAGGAGTGAACTACCCCAAGGGATTGCTGCAATGGTGTGACGAATGGGGCGCCGACAAATGCCTTGAAAAACTGGATAGCATGTACCACGAATACCACGAGGACAGGTACCGCGCAAGCATATTATTAAGGAAACAGGCTATTGGAAATAAAAAAATTGTTTAATTTTCCCAAATGAAACGAATATTACTTGTTGCTTTCCTGTCTTGTTTGTGTTATACGGGGTTCTCGCAAGCGTTGATCAGTTTATATGGAGGCGGTGGCTGCGCTACCTCAAATAACTATGACATTGCTCCAAGCGGGGGCCTTGAATTGTTGCTTCCGGGACACAGAGGCGGCCGCATGTTCATTGGCGCAGACCTGTTCTACCAGGGATATTCGCAGTGGGCCGACAATGAAGCCAACTCGGCGAAACACGGTACTGGAACTGCTGGCACAATTGATCGTTTGCTGTCCAGTTATGTATTTCTTGCTCCTAAGTTTTCTTATGGCATTGGCAAAAAAGAGAACTGGAAGGTTTATTTTGATGTGGGCGTAGGTTACAACATAAGCGGTTTTGACTCTTTGCGTAAGTGGGACCACGGATATTATACCAACGGGTACTATACCGCCTACACATCAGGTATCGGGCAGTATGACAGCACCCTGGACAAATCATCGAACATCAATAAACTTGTTTTCCGTTTAGGAGTTGGTATGAGCGAATACTGGTACATCGGACACCACTATTTTCTTTCGCTTACCGAAGACTTCGGCTTCCTCACAACTAACCTTACTACAACCGGTACTGTATCCGACGGATCACGCACCACTTATAGCCGCAGCGGCCTGAGGCCCGGTTACATTTCATTAATGATCGGTATTTGTCATTATAAACACTAATAAACATAAGAAAGAGAGACCATGAAAAAAACTATACTGGTTATTCTTCTTTCTTTTTTTACGATAAACGGTTTTTCGCAAGGTATGTTTGGCTGCCAGGCCGGCGTTGGCTTTGGAACCGCGTACACCGCTAAGAAGACACTTGCGACCGAGGGCTATTATCTGCAGCAGATATTTCCGCGGATATACATTGGAGGCACTATTTTCTACCAGCGATACTCCTTTCAGAATACATTGATAAAGGATACGGCCAACCTTGCTTATGGTGATGTTATCAGCATCAATCAAAAGAGCGCTTATCTATTCCTTTGCCCTAAAATAGACTTCGGCTTTGGCTTTCATAAGTACATACACGCCAGCCTTTCTTTCGGCCCGGGGCTGTACCTGGGTGGCAATCAGTATACCAACCAGTTCCAGCCATTCTGGACCAACACCTCAGGCATCAGTTACGGGCGCGATACCATTTCTACCAACACCTCTTACAACATACCAAAGATCATATACCGCGTAGCTGCAGGCATCTCTGAGCGTATACCCACACACCGCTACTGGAGCATAATGTTGTCGCAGGAGTTTACGTATCTCCCGGGCTATATCAGCCACGGCAACCCTAATCTGAGCACCGGCTACTTCGCGTTCCAGGTGGGTATTATGCACAGATACCCGATGAAGTTCATAGAGTATTAGCCTTTAACCAGTTTGATGAAACAAAAACACCTCAGCGAAAAACACCTCATTGCGGGTATCGTCATCAGCATGTTCCTGTGGGGCCTGAGCTGGCCATCGAACAAAGTACTTACTCACTATTGCACGGTAGTCAATTTCACAGTGTACAGGTACATACTTGTGGTGGCTACCATGCTGCTCGTGGTGTTTTTCCTGGGCGCGGGCTTTACCATAAAAAGAAAAGGCGTACCTGCATTTATCACATCTGGCCTGCTACTGGCGTTATACAGCTATCTTTTCTTCGAAGGGCTAATCAACGGCTCGCCGGGCGCGGGTGGTGTACTTGTTACCACACTCAACCCCATAATGGCTTATGCCATAAACATAATTATCAAAAGAAAACTACCGTGCGGCAATGAGGCTGTGGGCCTGGTGCTGGGTGTTGCGGCAGGTTGCATTCTCCTGCAGGTGTGGCACAACTCCGCTACATTGTTTGAAAGCGGCAATCTATTCTTCCTGCTGGCGGCACTGACGTGGGCCGTGATGAGTAAGTTCACGGCAACGGGTGCACAATATGGCTCGTCGATCACGTTCAGTTTGTGGCAATACATAGTCACCCTGCTTTGCCTGCTCCCGCTTGCCAATTTTACCGAAATGCGTGCAGCCATACACATTACTGACATTGCATTCTGGCTGAACCTTTTCTTCGGGTCGGCGATCGTGACCACGATGGCCACTACCATCTATTTCTACACCACTACCCGCCTGGGCCCGGAAAAGGCGAGTAGTTTCATATTCCTTGTTCCGCTGGCGGCGGCGGTTTCGTCGGCACTATTGCTGGGCGAGAAGATACATGCGCATACAGCAGCAGGCGGTGCGCTGGGTATGATAGCGGTATATTTCATTAACAAGAGAAAACCGGTGGCTATAGATATAGCCGGCGAATAGCCCGTATATACTTTTCTATTGTCTTTAGCGTTTAGGTGTGTCACTACACCATGTTGAGACGTAGCCTTTTCTGTTTATTGATTCTCCTGCCCAGGTTCTTTGACGGATTCGCGGAAGAGGATGCCAAACGGAGCTATGATTATCTTTTTTCATACAAATTATTTGAAGGAAGGTTATTGCTTGGTGCCAACTTTTCGCAACTGGATGGGGATACCTATGCCGGCTACCATAAAGTGGGGCTGAACACAGGCGCCGAGGTATACGTTCATTTCAACCAGGCATTTGGTACGAGCTTCGAACTGTTTTACAGCCAGAAAGGCGTGCGCGGCGGCACTGTGAAAGAATCGTATACACTGGGCACTTATATAGATAAGTACTACCTGAACTTTAATTATGCCCAGGCCGTTGCTGCTGCACTACAATATGTTCATCCTGGATTACGAAGCCGGAGTGTCTTATGCGCGGCTGATCGCATCGAAGGAATGGGCGGAGGCCGATGTGCCGGTGGTGATAGACCCTGTGGCCGCTCATTTTAACGGCTACGACCTCGACTACCTGGCCGGCCTCTCGATGAGGATAGGCAAACACTGGTGCTGGAATATGCGCTACGAATACTCCATAGTTCCGGTAAGGCCGTGGGACCGCGTACTGCCCCGCTACAGCGATGGCAGTCCGGGCAAGCATAACGAGACCGTATGTCTGCGATTAGTATATTTACTTTAACTACATATTGCATAACCCTCCATGTTATCTCGCTGCCTGTTAAATTCTTTGACATGGTTACCCCGAATCGGTGCGGGAACGCAAAAACACTGTGGTTTGCAAACGCCCCACGTAATAATACTTTAATCACTATTTTCCCTCAAAATTTGTATTTTCCAAAAAATAATTACTATCATTGTATGGTTTTTCTATTTGTACCTTTAACTATTTCAAAATAAATTGCCTTTTATGAAAAGAAAGATGCTACTCTTAACACTTGCATTACCTGCTTTTTTATGCCAGAATCTACAAGCCCAGACAATGTCGAGGCTGGTAGCTTCATCTGACTACAGCAGTGACGGTGCTACCTTAAATGTAAATGACTCAACGTCTTACAGCTACTATTCCATGGCAAGAGGCGGTGATCTTAATAATACATTAAAGTATGACGTATCTACCAACTGGTTGTTCCTTGGAGACTCTGCATACGCTAACAATTACAATTACCTGCAGACTTTCGACGCAAATAACAACATCCTGTCTACCATTGCACAGCGCTGGATAGGCGGTATGTGGGTAAACTGGTCGAATGTTGTATATACGTACAACAGCATGGGCCAGCTGGCTACAGCCACTTTCCAGAACTGGGGCGGCGCCACATGGGTAAACCAGGAGCAGGACGTATATAGCTACAATACGGCTAACCAGCTGTACCTGGAGCAATCCAATACATGGAACGGTCTTACAAGCACTTTCCTGCCAAACACGCAGAAAATATACTATTACGACGGCTCTGGCAGACTGATCCAGGAAGTAGACCAGACTTACAACACTGGCTCTTCTTTGTATGAGTATACCGCTGAGACTTCTTATTCTTATTCCCTGATCACAAATACTGTCACTTACAGCGTATGGAGTGGTTCAGCATTTGTGGACAACAATATGTATACTGATACGTATGACAGCACTGGCGACCTGCTTACACGTCTTTACCAGACTTTCAATGGCAGCGTGTGGGTAAACCAGACACTGTCTGTATACAGCGGCTTTATGTCTACGCTGCCTACTACCCAGATTAACCAACTGTGGGATACCACAGGCGGCGGTACCTGGGACAACAGCAGGAAGTATATGTACACCTATAACGGCTTTAACCAGCTGACCTCATCAATCGGTGAGTCGTGGAACACAGGTGTGGGTTGGGAGTTTGCAAGTGGCGACCCAGCTGCTTTCTTCTACTACGAAACATACAATCCAGCTTCTGCGTCTGTAAAGACTGTAGCTGCTAACGGTTCTGCAAATGTGTACCCTGTACCTGCGCAAAACATACTGCATGTAGACCTGAACTGGAACGAAGCTCAGTCAGCTACTGTTACACTGTGTGACATGAGCGGCCGCGAGATCAGCCGTATGAATGTTCCGTTCGGTGCACAGTATACCGGTGCTATCTCTGTAAGCAACCTTGCTGATGGCATGTATGTTATCAAGATCAACGGTACACACGGACAAATAGTTAAGCAAATAGTAGTAGCACACTAAAATTCCAATATCTTTTCATTTAGAAATGGGCGCCCACACGGCGCTCATTTTTTTTGTGTTTAACTCCTTACTACCTTTACCCTATGTCGCGTCCGATAGGTATTTTCGATTCAGGCTATGGCGGGCTTACCGTGTTCCGGTCTATAGCTAAGCTGCTGCCGCAGTATGACTACGTATACCTGGGCGATAATGCCCGTGCGCCCTACGGCAACCGCTCGTTTGACACCGTGCACCAATACACGCTGGAATGCGTGGAGTGGTTCTTCAGGATGGGCTGCCCGCTGGTGATACTGGCCTGCAACACCGCATCGGCAAAGGCGCTGCGCACCATACAGCAGCATGACCTGCCGCGGATAGCACCCGAGAAGCGTGTGCTTGGTGTGATACGGCCCACTGCAGAAGTAATAGGCTCGTATACCGGGACAAACTCAGTGGGTGTGCTGGGTACTAAAGGCACCATCAATTCAGGGTCTTACGAGATAGAGATCAATAAGTTCTTCCCAGAAATAACCGTGCACCAGCTTGCCTGCCCGATGTGGGTGCCGCTGGTGGAGTATGGCGAATACAAGACTGAAGGCGCCGATTTTTTTGTGCGTAAGTACCTGGACGAGCTACTCACAAAGGCTCCCGATATTGATACCATCCTGCTGGCGTGCACGCACTATCCGCTGCTTACCGGGCTGATAGAAAAACACTTGCCTGCAGGGGTAAAAACAATATCGCAGGGACCGATAGTGGCCGACAGCCTGGCCGACTACCTGCAGCGCCACCCCGAGCTGGAGCAGGCTATTACCAGGACAGGCAGCATGCGTTTTTATACCACCGACGATACAGCGGATTTTGATAATCATGCTTCCACTTTTTTTGGTGAAAAAGTGAGGTCTGAGCTCGCGGTGATCGGGTGAATCGTGGTATCATAAAATGGCTTTAAAAGGGTTTCTTACAAAGGCGTAGCGGAATTTATTTTGTTTTTAGATCGCAAAGCGCGAATACGCCTGTTTATTTCAATAATCGCATCGTATTAGTAGTGGTGTTGGCCACCCATGCCCCACGTTATTTATTTTTATTTTGCTATATGGGGCATTTCGTAGATTGGAAAATCCGTTGTAATCCTTTACTGTGGCTGATTTCGACGTATTTATTATAAATATTTCACATTTCCCATCGTGCCCCACTGCGGCAAGCTCAGTGCAGGCGTTCAGTTTACAATTGGCAGTTTGCAGTCGGCAGTTTCCAAGCTTTTCAGATGTCCCGTTTTATACCTCAGAATGTCCCATCGTGCCCCCGGATGCCAGTTTATTTTTCGCGGCGGCACTGCCGATAGCCACGGGGATTGCGCAACTTTTTGAAAAAAAACTGTTGAATCATCGCTTTTGTTGACAGTCAGTAAATTAGAGTCAGTTATCCCCAAAGCGCGTAGCGCGTTTACTTACGTAAATGCGCAAAACTTGCGCTTTTCTTGCTCATGTTAGGTTCACTAATTTTTAATATTTTATTTACGCTGGCTTCGTTGAGCCACTATGGTCACCAAGGTATCACTAAGCTCACAAGGCGTTTGATTTGTTAGCTGAGGGAATTTTTCCCTTTTTTGGCCCAAAGTTCAGGTAGAAAAATGAAGGTAAAAAATTGAAGTTTTATGATGTCGCGTATTTGCGATATCATATACCGTATACGCGATATGGTGTAAAGTTTTTTGGAGATAAGGGGCTATTTTTTAGTGACATACGGATTAGAAACAACGCTGCTTAACCCTAAGTATTAAACGGGCGTTTAGGGGGATTTCAATATGGTATTGCCTACTGCCAGATGTTTTATAAAAATAATGCGTTACATTAGTCTTACTGAATTCTATATCCTATGAAAAACCTCGTCCTCGCCTCCGTTTTTTTTGTGCTTTCATTCTGTGCCGCTGCGCGGGTTATTGTTACTGGTGTGTGTACTGACGGTCCTGGGCGGGCTCCCTCGACACCGCTCTCGATGACAGATCAGGGAGCGGCGGCGATGCATAATGCGGATGGCACTTCTACCTCACCAGTCAATAATGATGGAAGCTCGCCTTCAGCAGGATCTGATAAGCCCACGAGAGCGCAGCGATATAGTCTGAGCCCAAACCCGAGTGATGGCAACCTTTTGCTGAAGCAGCTTGTGCCAGATGGAGAGCCAGTGAAAACAGAAGTTTGGAACGGAGCAGGATCATGCGTATTCAAGGGTATCCTGAACTTTGCTGAAAATGTATCGCGGCTGTCTGTTGCCAACAACACGCCCGGGCTGTACCTGCTGAAACTTATCGATAGCAACGGAAAAACCTATACCTTGAAATTTGTGATAGAATGAGAATTGCGCTAAAAATAATCAATGTAATTCTATTCACCTGTGCAAGTAATATATTACTTGCACAGGTGAACTTGGTAAAAAATTCCAGTTTTGAGCAATATAATCATTGTCCGCATTCAGTTCATGAAGTTGTTTATGCAAATTATTGGACAGGAATAACGGATACCATTTGGACAGGTGTTACATCTGTGGATTCATTTGACACACCCGTAGCCGGGTTCTGTTTGCCAACTTACTGCAATACATGTGATGACATCGTAACGGATCCTTCCCGTTTAAGCACTGTGCCAAACAATCAAGCTTTTTACCAGCATCCTAGGACAGGTAATGGCCTAATGGGCGGGCATATGTATTATGATTACTCTGACCCGGGATTTACTTTTGGAACACAACAATATATACAGGGCAGATTATATGCACCACTCACAGCCGGTCAGTCCTATTGCGTCACTTTTTATGTTGTGAATTGCGAGGCGTCTGCATATGCTATTAACAATATAGGCGCTTATCTCGATGACGGGACAGTTGACACAACTAATGACTGCGGCAAGGAGAAAACTACGCATACACCGCAAATAGTTGAGACTGCTGTTGTCAATGATACACTGAACTGGGTAAAAATACAAGGCAGTTTTATAGCCAACGGAACGGAGCGGATTATTACCATTGGAAATTTCTACGATACAGCACATACATTGCATATTCGTCTTGGGTCAGGCGATCTAGCCGCATATTTAATTGACGATGTGAGTGTAATAGCGAGCAATGCAATGGCTAATGCTGGCCCGGATAAATATGCAGCGACCGGAGATACAGTGAGTATAGGATTAGATACCAATGGTGCCGGAATGCCCTGCTACTGGTATACGCTGGGTGGCATCAGCCCAATAGACAGCGGTGGTACTATAAGGGTAATAGCCGTGGGCACGCAAACCTATGTAGTGGCAATGGACCTGTGCGGCACATTAACTTATGATACGGTAACGGTAGCCGATACCGGCTGTGCCGGCAGGCCTGCGGCCAGCTTTATGTATCATGGCGGCCCGGTATATGCAGGACATGATACGCTAAGCTTCAGCTACACAGGCACAGGCGCGGTGGACAGTGCGCACTGGGATTTTGGAGATGGTAATACAGGTACTGGCTTTACAACCACACATGCGTATGCGGTGCCGCCGGACAGCTTTAATGTGTGCCTGACGGTATATGGACCCTGCGGCAATGATACGGTATGCCAGTGGGTGCATACCATAGTGTGTACAGTGCCTACGGCATCGTTCTCAGTGACGGGTACAGGGTTTTTGAAATCGTTTACATATACCGGCACTGCGCTGTATACAGACAGTGTGCGGTGGTACCTGGGAGATGGGACAGAGGCATATGGAACATTGCCTTTCACTTATACCTATAGTGCAAATGGCACGTACACGGCATGTGTAATAGCCTATAGCAGATGCGGAAATGATACCGGCTGCGTCGTAATACCTATAACGGTATCTGTTCCCAATATTATGTCACTGGGAGATGTGAAGGTATATCCTAATCCTGCGGCGGATGAGGTGCATATGGACCTCTCCCCGGCCCTCTCCAAAGGAGAGGGAGGTGTTGCGTACCGGATAATAAGCATGAGTGGTGTGTGTGTACAAGCGGGAGATCTGAGCGCGGGTAAGAACACGGTGGCAGTAAGTAAGTTGA
>CAINOM010000303.1 GCA_903851455.1 uncultured Bacteroidota bacterium
CTAACCATAGATATTGCCGACACCATAATCAGCAAGGGTATACAGATGGCTTTTTTCAGCAGTTTCACCGGCATGAGCCAGCTACAGCCACAGGACGAAGACCAGGCCGCGCCTTTACCTCCGGCGCCCCATTCACGTAACCCAATAGGCTTTAAACTACATGAGACCACAGAAACGGTTAAGTAAATACGGGTTGCTGTTCGCCGCTGTGTTCATCGCTGCATGTAACAACGGAAACAATACTACATCTCCCACAAAGGAAAACACTGACAATGCCAGCACTGCAGTCAGTGTGCCGGCTGCAATAAGCTATGACATCATTAACGAGTACCCACACGATCCAAGATCTTTTACCGAAGGACTGGAGTTCAGGGATGGTAACCTCTATGAGAGCACAGGCGAGTATGGGCAATCGGATGTTAGAAAGGTTGACCTTAAAACGGGCAAAGTGCTTTTGTCAAAGCAACTGGAAGCAAGGTATTTTGGTGAAGGGCTGACTATACTTAATGGAAAAATATACCAGTTAACTTATCGCGAAGGAAGAGGTTTTGTGTATGACCTCGCTACATTGAAACTGCTCAATACGTTTTCGTTTACCGCTTCCGAAGGCTGGGGCATGACCAATAATGGTACCTGTCTGATTTTCGATGATGGCACCAACGTACTGCACTATCTCGACCCCAATACTTTTAAAGAAGTAAAGCAACTGGCAGTAACGGACGAACACGGACCAGTAAATGAAATTAACGAACCCGAAATGATACGCGGATATATCTATGCCAACCAATGGCAGACAGACTATATCCTGAAAATAGATACCGCAACCGGTCATGTGGTAGGCAGGGCCGACCTCAGTACACTGCGGCAGCGCGCCGGCATTCCCCCACCCTCCGGCCGAAGGAACACACCGGAGGTGCTCAATGGCATAGCCTATGATGCCGCTACCAACCGCATCTTTATCACCGGCAAAAACTGGCCTAAATTATTCGAAATAAAACTGGATAATTAATCTGCCTAAGAAAGATAGGGTTAGCATTTCCCAACAACATTATTATCTCTCCCTGAGGGATAGTCCTTTCACGCGTAAATAAACCAAGGAAATAGAACCGACCCGGTATCTATGATCCTAAATTTCGCACTGGTGTACGCTCTTTGCAAACTTGTACTGTTCAGCTTCTGAGCTGGAAACCACCCGGAAATAAAAATCCCCCACAAGTTGCTGCGGGGGATTTTCACTCAATCAATTATCTCGTTATCTTATCAGCGTTACATCGCCTTTATAGATTATGTTCTCACCCATTCCTCCGGGTCGTGCAACAGTAATGTTGTAGAAGTATACACCCATATCCTGTGGTACGCCATTGAATGTTCCATCCCATCCCTTCTCAGGACTGTTGGTATAGAACACCTGCTGGCCCCAGCGGTTGAATACACGGAAGTCAACAATGTTCTGGAACGTGATACCAACCGGGCGGAAGACATCATTAAGTCCATCGCCGTTTGGAGTAAAGCCACTAGGTATGCACTCGTGCATATCGCTATCCACTCTTATGAGTACGAACTGAGAGTCAACGCAACCGTACTGGTCCATACCATATACTGTATAAAGAGTAGTAGTGCCTGGAGTAGCGATCGGGTCGTTGATGTTTGGATCGTTCAGGCTACCATCATTTGGTTTCCACCAGTAGTATACTTCACTATCTGCATTCAGCTGGATACTGCCGCCATACAAAATAGTTGCATTAGCAGTAACATGACTAAGTGGCTTACCGAGCACCGAGTGGATCACCATTGTCTGGCTTACCGGACATGCACCGAAATCTGTACCGGTAAGGCCGGCAGTTTCTGTGAACGAATAGGTACCATACCCAGTGAAATACGGAATGTGTGCTGTATCGCTATTCAGATTTGCAGTCGGGTCTGTCCATGAGTAAGTGAAGTTTGTCAGATCACCCAGATCCGGGTAAACAGTCACATAGTTAGTCAAAGGAAGCGGCTGACGCAGACACAGCGTAGTATCAAGCCATGAATGTATGGTCAGGCTTACTACATAAACATTTGCATTTGCAGTGCTCGTGCATCCATAAAGGTCTGCAACAGTCAACACGACATTGTAGATACCCGCCTGGTTATAAACGTGACCTGGCGCCGGTGTAGTACCTGGCAGTGTGCTGTTAGTGCCATCACCGAAATCCCACAGGTAAGATGTGAGTACACCTGCACCGCCCTGGAAGGTAGCCGTAGATGCATCAACCATCGTGCTCGCCTGGCCCGTACAAATTGTGTCAAGCACTGGTGTAAAGGCAGCCTGCACCGTGTGGCGCGTATCCGGATGCTCTGTAATACTGTTAGAGCATATCGCAAAGGTCGCAGTGAGTGTTACGTTCTGAATAGCATGCGTTGAGAATATATGTGTCGCATCCGTAGTTGTTACGGCAGGCGTCCCATCCCCGAAATTCCATGAATAGGAACTGGCGCCTACAGACGTATTCGTGAAAATCACTGTATCCTGCACACATCCCGGATGTATTACGTAGGTGAAGTTTGGAGTTACCGGAGGATATACGATCACAGTAATAGAATCCATCGGGCTCTCACAACCGAGCGTTTGCGTTGCAAAGAACGTATATGTTCCTGGTGAAAACGTGTTTACAGTAGGAGCAACAGTTGTAGCGCCCACAGTACTTGTGTCGGTTGGATACCACTTGATATTAGAGCCGGCAACTGTAAATGGTACAAATGTGGTTCCATAGCAGTATTGTGTTTGCCCGGAGATGACCGGTGCGCCCGGCGGATTTACGATCGTCGCATCAATGGATGCGGTGTCTTTACAACCGTAGGTCGTTGATGCGATCAATGTATAAATACCCGTATCCGCTGCGTTGTAACCAGGCCTTGTTGGGTCAGCTAATGCAGACGTAAAGCCAGAGGGACCGCTCCAGGCGAATGTCTCACCCGCTACTACCGGTGTTACAGAAAGTGTAAGCGTTGCTGCCATACCAATACACAAAGGAGCATTGGTACTTAGGTTCAGCACTGGTTTTGGACGGATGTAAACATAGGTACTATCCAAAGTGCTCGTTCCTGCTACTGTCTTAATAACATAATACATACCGGAGTCCGCATATACCGCAGGGGTAATGTTCACGCTCTGAGTAGTTCCAACAACAGGGCCACCTGATCCCGGACCATGCCAGGAATAAGTAGCACCAGTAGAGTCACCGGGTGCGTTAAGATTAAGTATGTCTCCATAGCAAGGACTGTTATTCACAGCACCATTGCAGGTAAGCACGGTAAGGTATATTACCCTGGTTCCACACGAGCCGCCTGAAGCACCGCAGCCATTGTAGGCTGTTCCGGTGATCGTGTAG
>CAINOM010000304.1 GCA_903851455.1 uncultured Bacteroidota bacterium
GAATAGCCAACTTCGTACATCACCTCATTGATGTTTTTGCGGGTGTTCTCAAATGACCTTTTTGCCGATTCAATTTTCACCCGTTGCTGGTATTCTATTGGCGTATTTCCGGTGGCTTTTATAAAACGCCTGTCGAAGTTACGCCTGCCCACTGCGAACCTGGCAGACAGATGTTCTACTGATATCTTTTCGTCGAGGTTGCGCTCAATGTATTCCTGCGCTTTTTTCACCGTTTCATCCCCGTGAAGTTTCTGGCCGGTAAACATCGCAAAAGCCGATTGACTATTACGGTCTATTTCTACCTGGAAAACTTTGGCACAGAAGATCGCCGTTCGCCGGTCATAGTATTTCTCCACCAGGTAGATCATCAGGTTTAGAAAAGAATATGCACCGCCATTGGTATAGATCCCGTGTTCATCAGTGATCAGCTTATCGGCCTGCAGATTTACCAGTGGGAACATCATCCTGAAGTTTTCGGCGACCGCCCAATGCGTGGAGCAGCTCTTGCCGTCCAGCAAACCAGTAGATGCCAGCATAAACGCACCGGTGCAGATACTGGCCACTTCAGCACCGTCTTTATATTGCGCAGCTATCCAGTCTATCATAGCCTTATTCCCTTTTACTGCCTTCAGGTAATTATGGTTCAATGAAGGGATTATGATGAGATCGGTTTTTGCTACGGCGGCTATATGCGTATGAGGCTTCACTGTGAAAATTCCATCATGAAACTCAACTTTTTTTGAAAGGCCGGCGAGCTGTATGGTGAACAATTGTTCTTTTACCATCCCTTTCCAATACTCGTTTGCCCTGGTAAATATCTTATAAGCGCCTGCTATGCTGCTTATGTTGTTGTCCCCATCCGGCACTAGTATGGTAAGGTGTTTCATCAGGAATGTTTTTGCAAAGATAGAAATCCGCTCTGTCCAAATCAACCCGTTAAGAAGTCCATTTCGCCCCCCTGGTAAGTAACAATCGGACAATACTTTTGCTATATAAAATGTACGATCATGAAAGCAATAACAACACAGGACTATACTACCACGCTGCTGGTAAGCCAAACACCGGAACATGTATTTGATGCCATCAACAATGTGGCCGCATGGTGGTCTGCAAGTTTTGAAGGCCGCACAGAAAAGCTAAATGATATTTTCACCGTACGCTTCGGCGAGGTGTATATCACATCAGAAATTACAGAGCTTGTTCCCGCAAAGAAAATAGTGTGGCATGTGACGGATTGTAATAAGCCGTGGCTGAAGAACACCAAGGAATGGAACGGCACCGACATGATCTGGGAGATCTCGAAAAAAGGTGAACAGACACAGCTTCGCTTCCGCCACCTGGGCCTGGTACCCGAATTAGAGTGTTACGATGTTTGTTCAAATGCCTGGAGTGAATACCTGCAGCAAAGTTTATTACCCCTGATCACAAAAGGCAAGGGCAAACCAACGACCACTAAAAAAGGTTAAGAACAGAAGCACAGCAATTACTTTTTCCACTCAAAGAAAAAAGTGCTGCCATGGCCGGGCCGGGAATCAAACCAGATTTTCCCGCCCTGTTCCTCCACGATGAGCTTTATTATGTTCAGTCCGAAACCGGTACTGGAGTCGGCAGTAGAGATATTACTTGTAGTCTTTAGCAGTGAAAATACGGAATTTTTGTCGGCCTCGGATATTCCCATTCCGTTGTCCTTGACGTAGAAACAATAATATTCACCGGCATCGGTATAGCCTATCTCGATAACACCCTTCTCTTTGCCATTATACTTTATGGCATTGCTTATGAGATTCTGAAACACCTGCTCTATCTTCAGCTTGCGGGTATTGAACACAGGCATTTTATCGGCTATGACTATGTTGATGTTCTTGGGCGGGAAGAGTAGTATGGCTATCTGCCCGAGTATCTCCTTTAGTTCTACTCTTTCGATGGCCTGTTTATTAAGGCTCATCTTCGAATACTCCAGCAGCGAGTTGACCATGCCAGATAAATGCAAAGCAGCGGCAGAAGAGAGGTTGGCGATTTCCGTAAGTTCCGGATTTGCCAGTACGGTTTCATCGCCCTGCATTAACGACAAAGCACCAATGATGCCGGACAATGGCGCCTTGACATCGTGGGCGACAGTGTACACAAATTTTTCAAGTTGCCCGTTTATCTTATTCAACTCAGCCTCAGATGCCTGCAGCGTGGCAGTCTACTGTTTCAGCTCTTCTATCGTGTCCCTCAGTTGCAACTGGGCTTTTCTGCGTGACCTGAACTCGCGGGTGATGATGATGATGAGGATAACGATAATGATCTCGGACAGAATGCTATCAATGCTGGATGACAAAGTCCCATAGTGCACCAACCGGTCATACTCCTCCCGCCGACCGGCAAGTAGCTTACTCTCATCGGCCTGCAATGTTTTGATGACCCCGCGGATATCATCCATCTGGTTCTTCTCGTCATCGGTAAGTTTCGTGATATAGTCCCGTGTATATGCGGATGCATTATCGCCATTGTGCTTCCAGAATGCTACTAAACGGGAAACATGGTCTTCAAGCATTGCCTCCTGTCGTGCGAGTGCCGTGTCATCTGCCGATAAGTTTTTCAACTCTCCAAGCGTTGGCCCTATCTGCGCGAGGCCGGCTTTGTACGGATCCAGAAAACGCACCTGGTTGGTGGCCCTGAAACCCCGCCTGCCTGTTTCCATATCAATGATCAGTGCCTGCGCATGTGTTGTCGAATCCAGCATGCGTCGTGCCTTGCGCACCCATACACGCTGACTTTCCTGCTTGTTAAGTATAAAATAAGAAGTGAGCCCGCTGGCAGCGCACAATATAATGGCGATAGAAAAACCAATGTATAACCTTGTTCTGAAGCTGACCTGCATGAAATAGACTCGCTAAAGGTATATGGTATATATTGACAATCAATCAATACCAATGCAAATCTTACTCGCACATGACATTTCGAATCACATCCTTACGGTGTGTTCGGCGGATGTTATTGCAGAATGCCGGCGCAGCAGATCATTTACAACCCGCGCAGATTTTCATTTGTCAGTGGTTTAACAATAAAGCGCTGAATAGTGCGATAGGATTGGGCCCGTTCCCGTTCTTTATTCGAAACAGATGAAGTCATGACAACGAGTTTGCAATTTTCGCGTGCAGTGGCAGGAAATGCCGAGTAGCGATCTAAAAAATCGTAACCGCTTGCTTCGGCCATGAAGATATTGAGGAAGATCAGTTTGGGGAAGCACAGCCCATCCTTTTCCCTGGAAGACAGATAGTCGATCGCGTCATTGGCGGAGGGAACTGAAAGAAGATCACCAACAGGCAGGTTTTTCCTGATCAGTTTTTCGGCCACGAACAAGTCCAGGAAGGAATTTTCAATGATCATCGCCAGATCATTGTATGAGCTGTTCAAATGCTTACTGTTGAACATGGTTTTTACCGGGCTTTCTGCTATCATAGTCATGGCTTTTGTGTACTGTGCTTCTTACGCACTGTAAACGTAGGCACGCCAGATGTTTCAAAAATGGGTATTTCTCCCATTTTTTTATTAGCAAAACATTTCGTATGTAGTCTTAAATAGGGCCAGGGAGGCGCTACTGTATGATCGGTATCAATCCACGCAGACCCATATCGGTAACCACGTCTCCATTGAGCGGGCAATAAAAGTTGTCACCTGAATTTTCCTGCCACTCAAAGCTATTATTGATCGACATGGATACGACTACCGTAATGTCTGAAGTCTCCGTGCCGGTGATGATGAGGTTTTGTGCGGTGAGTGAAGCATTCTTGAACTGGCCGGTTACCAGGCAGGAGCCCTGTGGTATGGGCGAGCTGGCGAAGATGGGGTTCACAACGGTGGTAGCGCCTGCAGGGGCCTGGCCTTGTGTAGGTGTGGTAGTATAGGTAACACCTGCGTATACAAATGGAGATTCAAAACCCCAGTAGCCCTGCATCTTGGGCGCGTTCACGGCAACCGACTGTGTTTTGAGCATGTAGGAGTTGATGTATGTCTGGAAGCCAACGAATGACGCCAGTGTGCCTGTACCAAAGTAGTCACTGGGGAAGGTATAGCTGTTCACAGTAGTTCCTGCCTTGATCACATAGTTCACATCATAGTTCTGGTAGGCTACAGACATACGGTACCACTTATAGCTGCCGGGCTTCACCTGC
>CAINOM010000305.1 GCA_903851455.1 uncultured Bacteroidota bacterium
CGCAAATGTGTAATCAGAAAGGTCGCTGCCAAAGTAGTTTGTTACCTTCTTGCCCAGTACCAGTTTCTGACGCTCATTCACCTTCATTACTGTATTTACCAGCTGAAAGTCGTAGTCCATTTCCAGTGCCGTGAATGCCAGTGCTTTCACGTCTTTAGGGAAACAGCTGCCGCCATAACCAATGCCCGGAAACAGGAAACGCTTGCCGATGCGGCTATCGCCGCCCATGCCTATGCGCACCCAGTCCACGTTGGCGCCGGTCTTTTCGCATAGATTGGCCATTTCATTCATGAAAGATATGCGCATGGCCAGGTAAGAGTTGGCCGCGTACTTTGTCATTTCTGAAGAACGTTCGTCCATGAAGTGAATGGGGTTTCCCTGGCGCACATAAGGCTGGTATAGTTCATCCATCACCTTTTTAGCTTTCTCAGACGACGTGCCTATCACCACGCGGTCAGGTTTCAGGAAGTCTTCTACAGCAACACCCTCGCGCAGAAACTCAGGGTTAGACACCACATCAAACAGGTTTCTGTCCAGGTGTTGTGCCAGTACTTCGTGCACCTTTTCCGCCGTACCAACCGGTACGGTACTTTTGTTCACGATGACAGTATAATGGGTAATGATCTTACTTAGCGATTTTGCTACGTCCAGCACATATTGCAGGTCAGCAGAGCCATCCTTGCCGGGTGGGGTAGGGAGTGCCAGGAAAATCACTTTGGCGTCCTTGATCCCATCAGCAAGCGATGTGGTAAAGTGCAGCCTTTTCTCCTTGATGTTGCGCTCCAGGAGTATATCCAGGCCTGGCTCATAAATAGGAGACTGCCCTTGCTTTAAATTGTTTATTTTTTTCTCGTCTATATCTATACAGATGACTTTGTTGCCGGTTTCTGCGAAACAGGTGCCCGTAACCAAGCCTACATAGCCAGTGCCAATGATCGCTAATTGCATTTTATTATAATGGATTGAGGCGCAAAAGTAATTATTATTAGTTTTAACCTGAAATAAGAATTTTAGGAATATTTTTTCGTGTTATTAAACCACATGAATAGAAGCAAGTCTTAATAGCGTAAAAAATATTGTAATAACCTTAAAAATAGATAACGATGCGTAAATCAAGATTTTTCCTGGGCCTGGGCACCGCTGCGATCACGGTGGGGCTGTTTATGTTCACCGCTGCTTGTCATAGAAAAACCAATGACACCCTGACAAACGCCGATGACAATGGAGGGTATGCCAACGACCATGCAAAAATGGAGCAAAACAGTAATGATGTAGTTTCTATGGCGGATGTGGCTGCAGCCACCGGCAGCGGCGCTAGTCTGCGCACTACTGCAACTACATTAGGCGGATGTGCCACGGTGACACGTTCGGTAAGCGGAGGCGATAGTCTGATCACCATTAGTTTCAGTGCCGGCTGCACCTGCGCCGATGGTAAAATACGCAGTGGTAGCATTGTGGTTAAGTACAGCGGGCGTTACAAAGACTCCGGCAGTGTCCACACTATTACTTACGACAATTATTTTGTGAATGGTAACCAGCTTTCCGGTAGCAAGACGGTGACTAACATGGGTACCAATGGGTCAGGCCAGGTATATTATACAGTAAATGTGAATGATACATTGAACCTTGGCACCGGAAATGGTGAGATCGTATGGACCGGTATCCGCACGCGCACATGGCTTAGCGGCTATTCGACTACCGACCGTACCGATGACTCTTACCTCATATCCGGGACTACAGTGCTTACCCGCGCCAACGGGAATCAGTTTACAATGGTGATCGGTACACCATTGCTCATAAAATGGGGTTGCGCATGGATAGAAGCCGGAACAGTGACTGTGACCCGCCCAAGCGGTGTAAGTGCAACGCTAAACTATGGCGATGGCAACTGCGACTCAGAGGCCCAGCTGACAATAGGAACCCATACCTATAATATTACATTGAAATAATTATTTTGTTATTTTTGTAATAAAAGGCGGAAATATGTTCCGCCTTTTATATTTTGTGTGTGATCTGTATACAACAATTAGCCAGTATTCGTATATTAGCGGCAAAATTCATTGTTACTAACCATTTAAGAGCCCAGTTAAACAACCGTATTGAACTATGCATTTCAATTTTAATTTCAAACGAAGCGCGTTTTTAGTCCTTATCTCCGCATTTTTAGTTGCCTCATCTGCGCTTGTGTTCCAGGCGTGCCAGAAGAGCAATGATAACATTATTGGAAACGGGGATGACCAGGGCG
>CAINOM010000306.1 GCA_903851455.1 uncultured Bacteroidota bacterium
CACTCAATTCATTTTTCGGCCCGGCCTTCATTTCCCCGTCCCACGACAGCACATCATTGTGCATCGCAGACTGTTGCCGGTATCCATCACTGGCCAGGTGCTGGTACCTGATAATATTGTGGGTATTTGTATCGCCAAACCTCACCTCACCTTCTGTATTACTCAGGCCATAACTGCCGCCGGTATAGTTGATCGTTGCACCCGGCAGCCACTGCTCTGGCATGCTGCTTATCAACAGCACGCCACCGGTACCGGCGCCATACATGCTGCTGCCCGGCCCTTTTATGATCTCCAATGATGTGATGTTATAAAAACCCAGTTGATTCAGGTAGGTGTTACCACTTGGATCGGTATAAGGTATCCCGTTGTAATAAACCCGTATGTTCCGCACCCCAAAAGGCGACTCCAATGAACTTCCCCTGATGCCGAATCGATAACTGCCGGGTGATCGTTCTTCCATCCGCACCCCGGGAGCGGCATTTACCGCAGATAGAATACTCACATTGTTATCGTGCTCCAGGTCCTCAGTACGGATGATATTAACGGCAGCGGGTAATGTCAGGATCGGACCATATTGCTCGTAAGCATGCACAGTAATTTGAGACAGTGCTTTGACGGTGTCAGCAGGCATTGCAGCCTGCGCACTCACACTGTCTCGCTGCGCATAAAGCGACATTGCAAACAAGTTAAGAAAGACTGCTGGTAACCATTTCTTCATTCACGCTATTTTATTGCTACTTATTAGCGGTTACCCGCCATATGATATTCGAGACATCGTCAGATACCAGCAAAGATCCGTCGGCAAGTTGCGCCACATCTACTGGCCTGCCATGCACTTCATTTTTTTCAAGGTTTGCTATAAACCCACCCAGGAACTCTTCAGGTTCTCCTGTGGGTTTCCCTTCTTTAAAGGGTATGAACACTACTTTATATCCTTGCAGCACAGTGCTGTTCCACGATCCGTGCTCGGCAATAAAAGCGCCGTTATGGTATTTCGCCGGAAATTCGTTCTTCGTATAAAATATCATTCCCAGCGGCGCTACATGATTGCCCAGGCTAATGTCCGGTACCACTGCGCTTTTCACCAGTTCAGTTTTTAGTTCCGCTACCCTGGTGTCTATGTGCTGCCCCCAGTAGCTGTAAGGCCACCCATAAAAGCCACCTTGCTTCACCGCGGTAAAATAATCAGGCACCAGCTTATCACCAAGCTCATCCCGCTCATTTACCGCAGCCCATAGGGTGTGCGTTCCCGGATACCAGGCCATACCCACCGGATTACTCAGTCCGCTTGCATAAACCTTCAGTCCCGACCCGTCTTTGTTGATCACCAGTATGTTCGCACGCTGTATCTCGTTGGCAATGCCCTTTTCCGCCACATTGGTACCAGATCCAACCGCTATATATATTTTATCACCTTCCGGGTCCGTCATAATATTTCTGGTCCAGTGGCGGTTGTGCTTCCCGGCTTGCAGGTCCAGTATCTTCTCCGGCTTGGCGGTCATCTTCGTTTGCCCGGTTTTATATGGGTAGCGCAGCAGGGCATCTGTATTCGCAATGTATAGCCAGTCGCCCAGCAGCAGTATGCCGTAAGGCTGGTTCAGGTCGTCTATGAATATCTCCTTCACATTTGCCTTTCCAGTCCCCTTTGTATCGCGCAGCAGCGTTATGCGGTTCACGCTCACATGCTTGTTTTCAGATTTTCCGGCGCCTATCACATCAGCCCCAAGTTTCATTACCTCCGTTTTTATAGTGCTTGCCTCAGCAGTCAGCACATCCCCGTTGGGCAATACATAAACCCGTCTCGGGTTCTCCAGGCCGTCCGCAAA
>CAINOM010000307.1 GCA_903851455.1 uncultured Bacteroidota bacterium
CGAAGTGATCAAGATACATAATGAGGCTATCTACACAGAGCTAAAAGGTAAAAAGATACTCGTTACCGGCGCCGCAGGCTCTATAGGCAGTGAGCTGGTAAGGCAATTGCTTCAATACCGTCCGTCGGTGCTGATACTTTGTGATATGGCTGAGACGCCTATGCATGAATTCATGCTGGAGATACAGGAGAAATACAAGAATTCGAATGTGAAAGCCTATCTCGGCGATATATGCGACCGCCATCGTATGGAGCATTTGTTTGAAGTATATAATCCCCAGATCGTATTTCATGCTGCTGCATACAAACATGTGCCATTGATGGAAGAAAACCCGTCTATCGCGGTAATGAACAATGTGAATGGAACCAAGATACTGGCTGAGCTTTCTGTGGCTAACGATGTAGAGAAATTCGTGATGGTATCGACCGATAAGGCAGTTAACCCGACAAATGTGATGGGTGCGTCTAAACGGATCGCAGAGATATTTACGCAAAGTTATTTCCGGAACCTTACGAAGGACATAGAGAATGCTGATAATGCGGAAAATACAAAACACACTACCGAATTTGTTACGACGCGTTTCGGGAATGTACTTGGGTCTAATGGCTCTGTGATCCCGAGGTTCAAGAAGCAACTGGAAAAGGGCGGACCGCTTACGGTAACGCACCCGGAAATTACGCGGTACTTTATGACGATACCGGAAGCCTGCCTGCTGGTGATAGAGGCTGGAGTAATGGGGCAGGGTGGTGAGATATTCGTGTTCGATATGGGCAAGCCTGTGAAAATATCTGACCTTGCCAGGAAGGTAATAAAGCTTGCGGGCAAAGAACCAGACATCGACATCAAGATCATCTACACAGGGTTGAGGCCCGGTGAAAAGCTGTACGAGGAATTGCTGAGCAATGCTGAGAATTGCCGCCCCACTTACCACGAAAAAATCATGATCGCAGATGTGCGGCAGTACGATTTTGCAGTAGTGGAAAAAAGGGTGAACAAGCTTATAGCCAGCGCCCGCCAACACTATACACTGGAGACCGTTTTCCTGATGAAGGAATTAGTTCCGGAATTTGTGAGCAATAATGTGGCTTATGAAAAAGTGAATGTCGGGGCGCCAAATGCCTGAGTCAAAATGGCTGTTGCTTTACAGGGTTTGTACCATTTTGTAAAGTTCTGATTGTTTCAGATAAGCGATTATCTTTTTCCTTTCTACAGCTTCGATGTTACTGTGTGCATCATAGTCTGAGTAGTAAAAAGATATTTTTGTGCCCATAAAATTGATATAGCGGCTGTTGACGTTGTTCCCTCCCGCACTGGTATCGGTCTTGAAATTATTAATTGCCGTGTTCAGGTCAGCAGCAAGTTTTCGCTTATCATACGCAGATAAATATGGTTTTAGTTTTTCAAGATGACTATTGGATTCATGGTTCAAGCCTTCCTTGAGCAAAGCCTCAATAGCAAGCTCATCCTTGCCGAGTTTCCGGTAAATATCTGCATAGCGGCAGGCGTTTATTATCCGGTGCATGTAATAACCGTTCGCGCATTCTACAGTGTATTTATAAACGTTGTCTGACAAATAAAGAAAGTACAATGCGGAATCGTA
>CAINOM010000308.1 GCA_903851455.1 uncultured Bacteroidota bacterium
CCCGCGGCACAGATGTATCTGTGATACTGGACCTGATGATACACGATATTGATATTGTGCTGAGCCTGGTGAAATCGCCGGTGAAACGCATATCTGCCAGTGGCGTGTCTGTATTGAGCGAGACGGCAGACATTGCCAATGCGCGTATAGAATTTGATAACGGCTGCGTTGCTAATCTTACTTCCAGCAGGATATCCCTTAAAAACATGCGCAAAATGCGCCTGTTTCAACGCGACGCCTATATCGGCATAGACTTCCTGGAGAAGAAAACGGAGATCATCAGAATGAAGGCGGATGGAGCACCAATGGGTGAGATGGATTTTCCGCTGGAGACAGGAAATGGGGAGAAAAAGATAATATCCGTTGAGATGCCGGAGATAGCTGCGTTAAATGCGATACGGACAGAACTGGCGGAATTTGCAGCGGCCATAATAAATGACCGGCCGGTGCGGGTTTCGGTATATGATGGCTACCAGGCGATGGATGTGGCGCACCAGATATTAAAGAAGATGAGCCTGCATAATGAATTACACAATGTTTAGGTATTTTTTACGTTAATGAGTGGGAGAAGTTACTATGATGCACTTTTTTACCAGGATAAGACCATTACTTTTTTTGTTACCCTGCGCCTTGTTTTGGCAGGCCTGCAACACCATTAATCCGGCGGAGCCAACACCCACTTATATTCACATCGACTCATTCCATTTTCAGGAAAATTCCAGTGTGACACTGTATGAGATCGGCGGGGTTGCGACGCTTACACCCGCAACCGTATCCCATAAAATAACCAGCGTATGGGTTTACTACAACAACAACCCGGTTGGGATTTTTGATCTCCCGGCCACATTCCCGGTTTTGGCAACAGGTAACGGTGTGCTTAAAGTGGCACCCTCGGTTGCTGTGGACGGGCAAAATAATATGGACGATATGTATCCGTATTACACTTTTGACACCTTTCTGTTTGCTGCAAACCCTGGCGCCGTGATCAACCACACGCCAACCACCGAGTTTTATAACGACGCAAAGGTGAAGTGTATTTCTAATTTTGAAAATGGCACACTTCACGGTACTAATTTTGTGCTGACTGCGGGGAATCGTAGTATGCAGCTGGATAACAATGTTGCGGATGTGGTCTATGGATCTGGTTGCGGCATTATTCAGCTTTCTGCAGTTGGAGATAGTTCTATCGACAGTACTTTTGCAACCTTTACGATACCATTGGGTACGGCTTTCATAGAGTTTGATTACAACAGCACCATTCCTTTTTATGTAGGATTGCAAGCCAACTTAAGTTCCACGATCAGCTCGACGCCAAACTTCCTGACCGGTGTTAGCCCGAGCAACGGAAATGGATGGCAGAAGTTTTACCTGCAGGTAGACGGATTTACCGGCCAGGCACAAGGAACCAGCTACAACCTGTTCTTAAAGGCAGTACTGGCCGATGGCCAGACGAGCGGTAAGCTTTTGATTGATAACATACAACTTGTAACTTTTTAGGCAGCATGCGATTAAGCCCCATCAAAAAACGAGCTATACGGCAAATGGTTTTGCTGGATTATATAGCGGCTGCGCTTGCCTGGCTCACGTTGTGGATTTACCGCCAGCATGTGCTCACTGGCTTGAAGTACCTGGATACGCTCCAGAAATTCCACACCAGGGACTATATTAATACGTTGATCGTTATTCCCGGAGGATGGTTGTTCTCCTACCTGCTTACCGGCACCTATTTTGACCTTTACCGTAAGTCGCGGCTTAACGAGATAAACAGGACACTGATATCCTGTATCATCGGTTGTATCATGGTAGCCGTTATCGTGTTTGCTAACGACAGCAGCGATTATTCTTATTTCATCAGTGAGTTCAGTCACTACCTGCTGATACATACGTTGTTCGCACTGGTGTTTCGCCTGTACATCTTGTACAGGGTGAAGGTGAACCTGAAGAAAGGTAAAGTGGGCTTTAATACGCTTATCATAGGCGGCAATCAGCAGGCTATTAATATTTATAAGCAAGTACATGATAATCCCAAGGTGTTAGGCAACATCTTTCTTGGTTTCATCTATTCCAGCAAGGAGGCCAGCAATGGCATGACCCAATACCTGCCACAGCTGGGGCATCTGTCGCAGCTGGAAGAAATAATAGATAAGTACAGTATTGAAGAGGTGATCGTAGCTGTGGATTCTTCTGAGCATCACCTCCTGGAGAACATCCTTACGCGGCTCAGTTACAGGCCGGTCGTCGTAAAAGTGCTGCCTGATTATTACGATATCTTATCCGGATCGGTGAAAACGAATAATGTGTATGACGCAGTCCTGATACACATACATCCCGACCTGATGCCCGACTGGCAACGCGTATGCAAGCGGGCAATAGACATTACCAGCTCCTTGATCGCGTTGATATTACTTTCGCCATTGCTGTTGTTTGCCGCTATCATGGTGAAGCTGTCATCGAAGGGCAGCATACTGTATAAGCAGGAGCGCATTGGCATTTTCGGCAGGCCTTTTTATATTCACAAATTCCGCTCCATGTTTACCAATGCAGAGGAGATGGGGCCGGCGCTTTCCAGCAAAATGGACCCGCGTATTACCACATGGGGACGCTTTATGCGTAAATGGAGGATAGATGAATTGCCACAGTTCGTGAACATCATTAAGGGTGAAATGTCGCTGGTAGGGCCAAGGCCGGAGCGCAAGCATTATATAGACATCATCAGTGAGCAGCATGCGCACTACAAATATCTTCATAAAGTAAAACCAGGGCTGACATCGTGGGGCATGGTACAGTTTGGCTATGCCGAGAATGTGGAAGAGATGGTGGAACGCATGAAGTATGATCTCCTTTACATTGAGAACTGCTCATTGGCGCTTGATGTGAAGATCATACTATACACTTTCATGGTAATATTTCAGGGAAGAGGAAAGTAAATATCCGGAATTCGGAATTTGTCATTTGGAATTGGGGCTGGCGTTGTCGGGGAAAGAAATGGAATGCTATGCTATAAGATATTAATTCCGTGTACTTCATGATTCAACAGAGACATTGCCTCCCCGACGATAAAAAAGCTACCGGTTACCAGCAATGCATCTGTGGTTTTCATGTTCTCTTTTGCAGCCAATACGGCCTCTGTGACTGTGTGGTAAGCCTGACCCTGAAGACCATAATTGCCAGCCATTTCCTTTAGTTCACCGGCGGGTAGGGCACGCTGAATATTTGCATTACAGAAATAATAAGTGGCATCTTTTGGAAAGAGTGCCAGCGCATCTGAGATATCTTTATCCTTCACAAAACCGAGCACTATATGTTTTGATGTTGCCGTCACCTGC
>CAINOM010000309.1 GCA_903851455.1 uncultured Bacteroidota bacterium
ATGAAATAATGGGGATGTTGTGTAGGTAGGGAGCGGTAACCATTTTTAAAAATTATGTATCATTGATCTATGAAAACTGGTATTAAAACAGCAACATCTAAGTTGCACAAGACTTTACGGAAAAAACTGGGAGAGTCGGGTTTTAAGAGCAACGAGGAATTTGAAAAGAGTGCAGGTCTTTTTGAAGGACAAAATGTATCCGTTAAGAGCTTAAGGGAGAAGGCGTGGAGGAAGATATAATCCTTTGTGACACGGATATTATCATCGAATATTTCAACAACAATATTCCGGTACTTCGATTTCTTGAAGATATTGGCGTTGAAAAACTAATAGTTACTTCGATCACCCGCGCCGAAATGCAGCAAGGCGCAACCAATAAACTTCATCTTACTAAGATCAACCGCAGCCTGAATAAGTTCCCGACTTTAGACATTGATGATGCTATTAGCCGCAATTTCGGAAAGTTGTTTGAGCATTTTATTCTAAGTCACAAATGCGGCATACCAGATATGCTTAATGCAGGTGCCGCGGTCACTTACGAGCTGCCTTTTGTGACGATGAATGTTAAAGACTACAGGTACATCACCGGCTTGAGGCTTGTTACACATAGTTTAAAGCCCAAGAGAGGCCAGGCAGGATTGTAACCTAACGATCTTTGGTCGTTTCCTCGGGGTCTTTGCCGCCGATGTTGAAGAGGCGGTAGGCGAGGGCGGTGCCGGTCTCATCGGCCTTTTGCCAGGCGAAAGATTGTTTGGGCACTATGTAGTTGCCGGCCTTGTCTGTTACATAGTAGGTAATGTCTTTCTTGTTGCCATTATGGGTGAAGATGACATAGACCTCGGGTGCAGGTATGCTGCTGTTAGTGACCCAGTTGATGTTGCAGGCGCGCAGGCGCTCTTCCACATCTTTGTCCACATCGCCGCTTATGTGCAGGGTCATGTTTATGGGCATGCCGCAGTAGGGTGCAAGTTGGGGATAAAGCACATAGAGGCGATAGAGCCAGTCGTTTTGTGCGGCCTCATTTTTGAGCTGTTTAGCACATAGCGCTTCGGCCTCGTATACACGGGCGGTGAACAGCTTCTCGTATTCGGGGTCGGAATTGGGATCGTGGAGGAGCTTGTCCAGCACTGGTTTTGCGGCCTGGTACTTGCCCTGCTGCATCTGCAGGCGGGTAGAGAACAGCTCAAAGTACTTGCGTATGTAGGGCCGGTTATCGGTCTCTGCTTCTTTCTGGAACCTGTCTATGAAGTACTGCGCGCTGAAGTCGTGGATGAGGTACCAGATCTCGTCCCACGATACGGTGCTCTCGGTGGAGAAGAGTTTGTAGATGACACGCTCGCGCTCGGGGTTCTGGGCAAACTGGTTGATGATGAGGAACTGCTGCAGGTATTTCTCGCTGAGCTTGCTGGCCATATCCAGTATTATCTTAGGGTTGTACCACCAGTTGCGGTGCTCGAACTTATCCATAGACCATGCCTGCTCCTTGCCTATGAGCTTGAGGAGCTGTATGCTGAAGTCGTACTGGCTCTGGCCAAGGGTGGTGCCTATGTGCAGCTCTTTGAATTCTGCGGCTTTGTCGGCATAGCGCTGTGCTTCGGCGATCTGGCCATCGTAAAGCAGGCAGCGGGCCAGGGCTATGTTGTACCAGCCATAGCCGGGCGTGGAGCCGGCAGCCTGGATCATATCGCGGGAGAGGGCTGCGCCCTGCTTGGGCAATGACTTGTAAATGTCCAGGATAGAGCTATAGTATGCCCATTCCATCAGGCGCTTGTCGCCGGCATCCTGCATGGCTGCGAGTTTGTACTCCTTTTCGGCATTGCGGAAGTCGCCGCAGATGACGCGGAAGTTGGCGTAGTTGTTGTGCGGCAGCCTGCCTTCCTTGCGCATCAGGTCGAAGTAGTAATTGGCCGAGTCGATGGTGAAGGAATAGCTGTAGAGGATGTTGCGGTAATGATAAACGCTGAGTTTCTCATTGCGCTCATAGTCGTGAAAGAAGTATTTATCGATATCGGTGTTCAGCGGTTCATTTTTCTTTATGAGCATCATGCACGTATCGAGGTACCGCTGGGCCAGGCGCTCGTTTTCATCTATGGAGTTTTTAAGAAAAGAGTATTTCGCACTGGTATAGAAACGGTTGCGGTGCACGGTCCACGCCATGTAGTCGTAGGTATCCATGTAGTAGTGCATCTGGAACTTCCACTTCAGCATGTGGCGCAGCAGGGAAAAGACTTTTTCCTGTTGGTCGGTATTGCTGTAGCACTGCTCCAGGTAGTAGGCGATCATGGTATAGTCGAGCGGCAGGCGGCGGATGGGGTAGAACTCCTTGGGGTCGCTGGTGCGGGTGGCCAGGGCCTTGGAGTAGTCGTGCTCCATAAGCTTTAGCGCATGCTCCAGGGGCACTATGGCATTCTTATAACCAATGTAGTCTGCGGCATGGGTGGCTTTGTAAATACCCTCAAACAGCCAGCCCACATAGTAAGTGCTGTCAATGCGCTTGAACTCGCGGGAACGGGGCAGGGCATCTTCACTCTCGGGGTCTTCTATCATCCGCTTGGCATCAATGTCGTAGTAGCGCTGCTCCATCTTATCGGGCGGGTGGGGCGGCATGAACTGCGGCGGAAGGGTAGGCATCTTGGGTACCTCGCGGGGAGCGCCGGGCTTACTCTTCTGCGTGGCAGACTGGGCAATAGCATTACCGGCAAACAGCGTAGCAGCCAGTATGCAGATGATGGATATTGAATGTCTGATTTTAAGGCTCACTTTTTGATTGATTGATCTCCTGCTTCGCTGCTATGCATAGAGCTTCAGCTTTGCGAGGCGCTCTGTTTCACGGGTAATGATGCTGTCGAGGGCTTTTAGCTTGCCTTCTTTGTTGCGGTATACCAGGCGATGCTCCAGCACGGCGCGGGCAATGTCTTTTACATCGTCTTCTATCACATAGGTTCGGCCTGCCACAAGCGAATAAGCACGCAGGCACTTGAGGAACGCGATACCACTGCGGGTAGACGCCCCCAGCGATATATCCTGGTGCTCGCGGGTGCCGCGCACTATATTGCTTACCGATTTGAGTATCTCCTCGTGTACATGCACTTCACCGGCCATGGTCTGCAGCGTCAGCAGGTCCTTCATGCTGAGCACCTGCTCCAGGTCTACGAGGTTGCGGGCGATGTCGAGGTATTCGCGGTAGATGTTGAGCTCTGTGACCTCGTCCACATAGCCGAACTGTATCTTCATGTAGAAACGATCCAGCTGCGCAGCTGGCAGCGGGTAGGTGCCCTCCATCTCTATCGGGTTTTGAGTAGCGATAGTGAAGAACAGGCGTTCGAGTTTCAGCGTTGTGTCACCCACAGTTATCTGCTGCTCGGCCATGGCTTCCAGCAGAGCGCTCTGCACCTTGGGTGAAGCACGGTTTATCTCATCAGCCAGGAGGACGTTGCAGAACAGCGGCCCCTTCTTGAAAACGAACTCTTTATGTACATCGTCGAATATGTGGGTGCCGATGAGGTCCATGGGGAGCAGATCGGGGGTGAACTGGATGCGCTTGAAGACCACGTGCTCGCCTTCGCGCTCGCCACTGATGCATTGTGCCAGTGTGCGCGCAAGGACCGTTTTACCGGTGCCGGGATTGTCTTCCATAAGGATGTGGCCGCCGGCGAGCAAGCAGGTGATCACAAACTCTATCTGCCTGCGTTTGCCACGGATCACTTTTTCCATTTGTCCCACCAGTTGCTGTATGGCGTGGACGGAGTCAATACTCACTGGTTCTGTTCCAGGATCGATCATAATTGGTTTATTTCTTGATACAAGTTTACTGATTAATATTGTGAAAACCCGAAAGGCATGAGTGGTGTGGGCCTAATTTTGCGTTAAAAGTAAATGTG
>CAINOM010000310.1 GCA_903851455.1 uncultured Bacteroidota bacterium
GCGAGGTATCTGCATAAATTCCGGAGTATCATGCCCGGCAGAAAACGTAGTCGTTGTCGATATGCCAGACACTGAAAAATCTGTGGTATTTGTATGTTCGGTAGTTGTGTAGAATGTCGAATAGGTACCTGTGGTGACGGAATAAATAGTATCCAGAAAAGCCTCCGAATGATAGCCTGAACTTCCTAAGTAATAGTAATCGCTCCATTCCAAAACGTCACCTACAGAGAAATTATTGATCTCCAACATAGTGGGGTTATGAAGTGGAAACAGGCGAAAAATTGAGTTGACGGTATCCGGCAAATTGGGCAGGTACAGAAAACAAGTAAGATCCGCGGTGCTGATGTTGCCTAATACAAGATCGAGATAATAATCGAAAAATTGCCGGTACCCATTCACACTATCAGGGCGGTGGTATGGAAAAGTATATAGGTCAATCGCCTGGACGAAGCCGTGATTTTTACTGAGCACTATCTGAAAATTATTTACCGGATCCAATGTATTTACCATGCCGGCGCTATCTGCTTCAATTGTTATTTTCTTGATGGAATCTAATAACCCCAAAACGGTCATTGTGTCAACGGCAGTTACCGTTGCCTTATAAGAAAAGACCGTTGTATCATTAAAGAACGACCACGTATCGCCAAGGACAGCCTGGGTTTTTATGATGACTGTATCATTCCACATATTATCGAACAGAAATGTGCCGTCGGCTTGTTTGATAACATTTTTGCCCAGCCAACTACCGCCATTACTATCAACCGGCGGATTGGTCAGAATAAAACAAGGGCTATAGCTTCCGCGTTGTGTATGATATGGATAGTAGATGGTATCACTGCCGCTGGCCCGCATGGAATCAATTCTCATAGCCCGTATATAGCCATTCCCGTTCAGGAAATAATTAATAGGGCCGTACTGGAGACACTGGTAGTTTTGAGCAACGCAGGCATAGCTGCAAATAATGAAGGCTAAGGATATGAGTTTTTTCATAGGGTTGATATTTGCAATAAATATAAGAAATACTTTTTACAATTAATAATGCTAATATTTCAGACAGGCACCCAATAATATGGTTTATCTAAAATAAATAATTAGATTTGCCTAATAATGAGCCGTGCAGACAACGAAAAATCTTTAAACGAGGTACATCAGAAGATAGACCCATCGAAGGCGGGGAGCAAGTGGAAGAAGATCTTTGCTTTCTTCGGCCCGGCCTACCTGGTGAGCGTGGGCTATATGGACCCGGGTAACTGGGCTACAGATATTGCCGGCGGCAGCCAGTTCGGTTATGGGCTGATATGGGTGCTGCTGATGAGCAATTTTATGGCGCTCTTTCTGCAGTCGCTCAGCGCACGTCTCGGCATTGTGCAGGGACGTGACCTCGCCCAATGCAGCCGCGAAGTGTACCCGCCGGCAGTAAATGTGACACTTTACATACTTGCAGAAATAGCTATAGCCGCCTGCGACCTGGCTGAAGTGCTGGGCATGGCGATCGGGTTAAATCTGTTATTCGGTATGCCCATTATCTGGGGCGTTTTGGTAACGCTCCTCGACACCATATTACTACTGTACCTGCAGAAGCTGGGTATGCGCAAACTGGAGGCTTTCATCATTACCCTTATTGCGATTATCGGTGGTTGCTTTCTTGTAGAGATGTTCCTTGCTAAGCCGGACCTGCATCAGGTAGTAAAAGGCTTTGTGCCCCACCTGCCCAACCATGCGGCACTCTATATTGCTATCGGTATTATAGGAGCCACGGTAATGCCACATAATTTATACCTGCATTCGGCACTGGTGCAGACACGCAAAATAAACCGTAACCATGGTTCCATAATGAAGTCGCTGCGGATGAACAATATCGATAGCGGCCTGGCGCTGAATATTGCTTTCTTTGTAAATGCGGCGATACTCATTCTTGCCGCAGCAGCATTTTTTAATACCGGCCATCACGAAATAGCGTCCCTGCAGGACGCCCACAAGCTATTGGCGCCACTGCTGGGCAGTAAGTTCGCGCCAATATTGTTTGCAGTAGCGCTGATAGCCGCAGGGCAAAGCTCTACGGTAACCGGTACGCTGGCCGGCCAGATCATCATGGAAGGCTATCTGAGGATACGCATCAATCCTGTGGTTCGGCGGCTTATTACCCGCCTGCTTGCCATTGTGCCTACCCTTATCGTTATACTCGTGGCTGGCGATAAAATGATCGACCAGCTGCTCATATTCAGCCAGGTGCTGCTGAGCATGCAGCTGGCATTCGCAGTTATCCCACTAATCCACTTTGTGAGCGACCGCGATAAAATGGGGGTTTATGCTATCAGCAATGTCACAAAGACCATTGCCTGGCTTATCGCCGCACTCATAGTGGCATTAAATTTGAAACTGTTCCTCGACAGTATATCCGACTGGATAAAGGGTACCAACAGCCTGGCCGTGCAAATGCTGCTTGTGTTGTTCGTAGTGCTCGTTGGCATACTACTGCTCATCACGATCATTTATCCGCTTATGCTGAGAAGGCGCGCCAGAAATATAAGTGTACATGGGAATGTTCCTCACGCGCTCATAACCGATGGTATAAAACCGTTTGCCAGGATCGCACTGGCGCTAGACTATGGCGACAACGACCTGATCATTATGCGCTATGCCATGCAGCTTGCTACACCCGAGACCGAATTGTTGCTGATACATGTGGTGGAAAGCGTATCTGCACGAATGATGGGCAGTGAAGCCGACGACTATGAGGCCCGTAAAGACCAGGACCATATTGATGAATATGTAAAACTCCTGGCGGAACAAGGTTATAAAGCCACCGGAATACTGGGGTTCAAAAACCGCTCAGCCGAGATCGCAAGGATCATAAAGGAAAATAACTGTGACCTGCTGATTATTGGCAGCCATGGCCATAAGGCCGCGCTGGACTGGATACTGGGGGAAACCATCAACTCAGTGCGTCACATGATAGATATACCGGTGTTTATAGCGAGATAACCTGGAATTTTGAAGATGTGCAAATTGGAAAATGACTGCTTATACGGGTAGCTCCCAATGTCCATTTAGCTTGAGGACCTTTTCAATAACATCACGCACGCATCCTCTACCGCCACCGAGCGGTGAGATGTATTTAGATATCTGGCGTATCTCAGGCACGGCATCGCCAGGGCTGCATGGCAGGCCGCAGAGTTTCATTGCTGCATAATCCGGTATATCATCGCCCATACAGAGGATGTGCTCAAATGAGACCTTGAGTGCAGTGGCTATTTCCGTCAAAAAGTCTTTCTTATTTTCTATTCCGAGGTGCACCTCTTCAACGCCCAGTTTATTGAGGCGCACACGTGCTGCATCGCATTTGCCGCCTGAAATGACCCATACTTTGTAACCCATTTTTACTGCAAGCTGTAATGCGTAGCCATCCTTTATATTCATGGTACGTAGTATATGGCCATCCTCCCTGAGCAGTAAACCACCATCGGTCAGCACTCCGTCTATATCAAACACAAAAGTGTTTATCGGCTGAAAAAGATCTAGCATGGATTAATTTGAAAATTAGCGAATTTGAAAATTTGAAAATTCTTCCGCGGCCAGCTAATTTTGAAAGAAATATTCAAATTAGCACATTACCAAATTTTCAAATTATTTTTGGTTATCCCGCCACTCGTACACCCAGCCTGACTGGATCATTTCAAGGTGGCCTTCGTTGCATTCTTCGCGCTTACCTTCGAAATGTGGTATTTCGAGCACCCACTCGATAAGCTCTGTAAACCGGATGCGGTATATTTTACTCTCTCCAAAATCATCGCCAAAGCGCTCATACAGCTTCATAGCGATATCTTCGTGGTCTTTCCAGTTTATTGGTGGTTCGTACATGTTAATTTGAAAATTTGGGAATTTGAAAATTTGAAAATGACCCTTATTTTACACTATTCGTTTTTGATGAAGAAATGATCTTTGATAAAATCATAATGATTTGGTTCAACTCATCTTTCAAAGCCGAATCAAATTCATAACTGGTTACTCTCTCACAAAGTATCATCCAATATAAACTTTCACTGGCTTCTTTTGCTGCAATTTTCATTTTGTGAATAAAGTCAGCCTTACTTTCCGCGTTTTGAGCTTCAAATACATTCGCTCCAATCGAAGTACGCGACCTCAATAATTGGTTTCAAATAATATACTTTCTCTTACCATCGAGGATTTCGCAATAATTGATAATTTTTACTGAAAACTCGATCGCTTTATTGACAATAATATTTTCTCTATCGTTTCTCATAAAGAGGCATCTTGATTACGACATTTTCAAATTTTCAAATTGTCATATTTTCAATTGACCTTATTCTCCAAGAAATTGAGTCTGATCCGGGAGGGTCACCTCTATAAAGCCGCTGCCACCTTCCAATACACACTGACATCCTAACCGGGAATTGATGCGTGGGCTCACCGCACGGTCAATGAAATCTTCCTCCTTATCAGTAAGTTCAGGCAAGAACTCATCGCCTTTTTCTACGTACAGGTGACAGGTACTGCAGGCGCATACCATGCCGCAGTTATGATGCAGGTCAATACCATTGTCAAGTGCTACTTCCAATATGCTTTGGTCAGGCGCAATATTTTCTAAGGTAACGGGCGTTAATCCCTTTTGTTCAAAATTAAACTTGATCGTATACATTAAACTTTAATCGAATTTGCGGCAAAGGTAGTACGAAAAAGCTCAACGCCCTAGAGCGACCTACCCTCATTTTTTCTATAGCCCTATGTGATATTCATGAAGTAAATTCCTGTTATACAATAACCAGTGAAAGCTTCTCTAAAAGTCTGGTTTTTGTATCGATGCGGTTATTGCCTCATAGACCTTCTGCCATTGCGGGTGCCCACTCAACAGCGCTATTTGCCGGTCTATTGTTAAGCCGTCTTTTCGAATGGCTGGCCCTGTTTGCAGTTTTTTAGGTGAGGCATGTTTAATACGCTCGAATGTCTGCTCTATGATCGGTGTCAGGATGGAAAACGGCAGATCGTTTTCGGCACATATCTGCTCATCTATCGCCATCAGGTGGTTGATGAAATTATTGCCTATGACTGCCGAGAGATGAAGCCATTTGCGCTGCTCATACTTCGCTTCAAACAACACATCGCTGATCGCATGACCCACAGACTGCACATATGCTTCTGCTTTTTTAGTTGATGCCTCCCAGGCGCAAGGGATATTCCTGTGGTCGGGCATGTTACTTTTCAGAATGGAGTATACCGGCCACAGCACTGCGCAATCTTTGGCGGTCTTTTGAATACTATCAAGTGCCACGGCACCAGCGGTATGTATGAGCATAGTATCACAAAGCGATACCTGGTCGGCGATCCCGGCAATTGCACTGTCGGAAACCGCAATCAAACATACATCTGCTTCCTCATCCCTGATATCTGACACCAGGCCGTGGCGCTCTGCGATCAGCGCTTCGGCCAGCTCCTGCGCCGCGGCTATGTTGCGACCATAGACACCCACACAGTGATGCCTGCCCGCCATGAGCCGCTGCCCGAAGAACCATGCTATATTGCCAGTGCCTATGATGCTGAAGGTCATGCTCAATTCTTTTTATGCGCTATGTAATAACTTTCCATGGTATCGTGTACCCGTTTTTTCAAGGCGGCCACGTCGTCCAAAGTCAATCCGGCAGTAGGTATTGGCTCCAGGAAATGAATGCGAATGGGCATAGGCCACGCCCATATTTTTTTGTTGTACGGCAGTATCTTCCCTGTATTGAAAATTACACCGGGCATAACTGGTTTCTGTGCTTTTATGGCCGTTACAAATGCCCCGTCAAAAAACGGCTGCATCGGCTGAGCGGTCTTATTCCGGGTTCCCTCGGGGTATAAACATAGATGTATGCCCATGGCCAGCGTTTCCTGCATTTTGGTAAAGCTCTCCCTGCGGCTGCTCTCATTTTTTCGATCCACAATTATAGATCCACACTTATAGATAATACCGAACAGGGGAATTTTGGACATCTCTATTTTTGCCAGCGTCTTGTTCGGGCCGGGTATCCAGGGTGAGGACACAGGAATATCCGCAAGCGAATTGTGATTGATGACCACCACATAGTTCTCCCCTTTCTTAAAGTTTTTCTTACCCTTCCGGATAACAGGAGCAAACGCCAGTGGCATAAATACCCCCATCCAGCCCCTGAACACAATATGCAGCGCCCTTGCCCTATGCGGCTCCGGCAGCAGCGATATGATCCAGATGGGGATAAAGACAATGAGCATGGTAATGATAAAAATGATCATTGCATACACAATGAACACCCGCCCCAATATATTTTTTATTGCCTTCATGCGGTAGTCGTAAGTCTTGAGTCGTAAGTCATGAGTCCATTCGTTAGTTTATATTCCAGTCTATCGGTTTCTCGCCTTTTTCGCGCAGCCAGTTGTTTGCCTTGCTGAAATGCCCGCACCCGAAAAAGCCATTATAGGCAGATAGCGGTGAAGGATGCGCGGCCTTCAATATTTTATGTTTTGTGGCATCTATTAATACTTCTTTGTTTTGAGCAAACTTACCCCACAGCATGAACACGACGTGCTCCTTATCCTTTGAAATATGCTTTATCA
>CAINOM010000311.1 GCA_903851455.1 uncultured Bacteroidota bacterium
ATCCTAACCACGACAAGATTCGCGAATCGGCACGAAGCAAACGTTTCACATTATCTGAAAAAGAAGAGAGCCGCTCATCGGAGCGGCTCTCTGTACTTGCAATAGCTTATTTTTTGGTTTTGGGAGCAGGTTGCTTTTTAGGAGCATTCTCTGCTTTTTCCAGTTCTTCCAGGTCTTTAAGCGATTTGTCGTTCGGGTCTATCGCCTTTATCTTTTCTTTGTAGGTAGCTACGTCTTCCTTATTTTTCTTGTTGTGGGAGTAGTACAGCAGGTACTGGTAAGCACCCTTCAGGTCGTTCTTCTTCTCATAATTAGGTCCCACCTTGTCCAGCCATTTTGTAAAGTAGGGCACCGCGCCGCCCGATGTCGCATCAGAGTCGATAGCCGCTGCCGTACGGCCCTGCCAGTAGATAGCATAAGGCTGTTCAGGATACTTTGTAGCAAATTCATTGAAAGCGTTCATAGCCTTGTCATACTTACCGCAGTAGTAGTACATGATACCTCTCCAGGTATAGTCCAGTGGTTGCGTCTCGGGATTTGCCTTTACAAGGTTGTCATACCACGATGCTGAATTGCAATAGTCTTTCTTCGACTTGAAAGCTTCCGCTATCTGGCGGTAGATATCCGTCTTATTCTGCGCGGTATCGCCGGCTATGCCCTTGTTGTAGTAAGCAACCGCCGAGTCGATCATACCCATTTTCAGGAACAGCTTACCCACGTTCACATAATCAGATGGCATTACTTTCGACATATCCTGGCGCGAAAGGTAAATGCGTACATTCTTTAAGGCGTCAACCGAGTCGCCGCACTGAGCTTCAGAGAAACCAAGTATACCATACAATTCCGTCTTCTGCTTTGCATCGCTGATGTCGTTCATCATATCCTTGGCCATCTTGGCAGCATCGCAATAGCTCTGAGCAAGGAACTCAGCCTCCATATAATTTATTTTGTCAGCGGGGGTCTTGTCAGAAAGGTCGAAATATTTCTGCACACTTTCCAGGCCCTGCTTGTACTTGCCAGAACTGGAGTAAGCCCTCGCCAGCGCACGGTAAGGCAGCGGATTGGTATTGTCTGCATCCTTTGCTTTTGCATAGTTATCAAGTGCGCTCTGGTAGTTCTTTGCTTCATACCACAGATCACCTATGCGGGTGAATGCCAGTGAGTTTTTAGCATCCTTTTCAGTCACTGCCTCATAGTTGGTCATGGCATCGCCACCACCGCCTGGTGTCTTGCGCAGTGCATCCGCCAACCCGATATGGGTACTTGTCTCGTCAGGGCTCTTGGTAAGCACATCTTTATACCACCCTATTGCCGACTGGTAGTCGCCACCTTGCGAATAAGTGATCGCATCAGCTGCATATTTTTCCGGCATCCAGTCTTTTTTCTTAGATTTTGTTGCCAGGTCCTTTGCTATCTGCATGCCCTTGTTCACATCCTTATTTGCGAATGCCACACGTGCCATGCCCGAAATATTTGCATTGTCTTCGGGGAATTTGCTGAATGTAGCACTTGCCTTGGCTGCGTCGCCTTCCTGCAGGTAGCACAGGCCCAGGTAATAATTGGCCAGCGGGTCCGTGGCTAGGGAAGACAGTATGCGCTCCGCACTCTGGTATTTTTCGTAGTTATACATTTTAATCCCGTCCTGCACAGACTGTGCTACGGCACTCATGCTGAACAGTATCGCAATGAGCATCATCATTATTTTTCTGCTGTTGTACATCTTGGTACTTATTGTATTTGGTTGTTAAATAATCTTCTATTGTTTTATCTGCACGTCCCTTATGATCATTTCTGATCTCAAAGGAAACATGTGCGCGTATTTAAAAACTAACTGCCCCCGTTGCTCTGCCAGAAAGTTTGCAAAACCCGTGCCGAGACCGGGCGAGCTTTCCCGGTTAATGTAGTAGAGGTTCCTGTAAAGCGGGTATGTTTTCAGCGCCAGGTACGCCAGGTACGGCGGCAAAAACTCCCCGGTACTGTCATTCTTCATTGATACTACCTTCACCGTATGGATAAATGAACCGGTATTATTCGGGTCATTTTTATCACTTACATACCCCAGGCCCACAAATCCTATCGCATTGGGGTTCTTAGCCACATAGTCCACCACATCATTGTTACCCTTAGCCGCAAACACATTACTTCCCAGTTTATCGCCCTTCAGCAAAGAGTCCATTACAAACCGCACGGTACTCGATGCCTGGTTATCAAATACTACCGTGTATTTCCGCTTGAATGTGCCCGTTAAAATACTTTTCAACACCCCCTTATCCAGCAGGCTGTCCTCTGAATTATTATTGACGATCACCGCTATCGCATCCCGGGCAATAGCCATTGAGCTGCTGTATATCTTCTTCTGGTCGCATTCGTCTTTCTCGGCCTTGTTCAGTGGCCGCGTTACCAAAATGATGCGCGCCTTATTGTCAAAATAATCCTTAAAACATTCTGCCTCAGGCTTGTAGTGAATATTGATGTGCGCATCCGGGTAGCTGCTGTCAAACACCTTCAACTGTTCATCTATCACCGGCTGATAGGTCTCGTCTACAGAGATATCGATCGTGCCCTTGCCCAGGCCATCCGTTGCCTTCGGCGTGTTGTCATCACACGAGAACATGATGATACTCACACACATTATGAAAAGGATATTTTTGAGCAAATGCATAAAGGAGCGCAATTTTACTTATTAATTTAAAGATTAAAGATGTTAATACTTGTTGTAACAATAATTTAACAGCCGACTTCTTTCCCGAACCTACACCGTGCGGCTCTGAACGAACTTAATGACGTGGGTAACGCATTCTACTTCACCCTCTCCTTCGGAGAGGGCCGGGGAGAGGTCACTTTTTTCTTAGGTCCTGGATTCCCCGGTAAAAACGAAAGCCTCCGCCAACAAGCATCATACCACCCAGCACATAACAGATGATCGCCGGGATAGCTATATAGCCAAACGACTTCGTCACCATGATCACGATCCCTATCACCACGTAAAAAATACCCATCCCTATATCGAGCGGTGTACGAAAACCACGCCGGGACCTTTCTCTTTCATTGCTTTCGCCGTAACTCATCTTTTTTAAATTGGGCTGCAAATTTACTATTTATTGCCTGTTATCGCAGCGATTTACTGATTAGGAACGTTGACAAAATAAATTATACAAGTTGGAAGTTATTTTTCTTTTATGCGAGGCGCAAAATCTGCGAATAGTGACCTATTTAAAGACTTTTGCAACGAAGCAGAAATGGAAAATAGCGAGGCAGGTTGTGTAATTTACTTTGTTATCGTTCCTTAGATACCACTTCAACGAAATTCCACAGAAAACAATACATCTTTCCAACCGATATACTGTTAAAGTAAAGTGCAGTTCTCTTCCCTTCGCCCTTCCGCTCCAAAGTCCCGCATATTTTTGAATTTTGAATTTTGAATTTTGAATTTGCAAAGACATAAATAATTGTTAACTATCTGAAACAGCATATATACTCGCTGTGGAATTTCTACCTTTCTATCTCTTCTATCTAAAACCACACTTATGGCACTACCTCTCATCTCATTAACCGGAACATTCCTCTTGCTTGCCGGTAGCCTTTGCGCCCAGACACAGCAAAAACTCAACATTGAGCAGGCGACCGTATTTCTGAGCGGGGCAGAACTCACCAGCACTGCCCGGCTCAGCCTCGCAAAAGGAGAGAATGAATTCATACTCACCAATGTGGCCGGCGATGTGAACAGCCAGAGCCTTACCGTAAACGCAACCAATGGCGTGGTGGTAGAATCCGCAACGTTCCAGAACAACTACCTGGCGTCAGAAGTGCTCTCTCCAAAGGCACAGGAAATAAAAGACAGTATAGACATAATAGCCAATGATAGTGAGCAGGTACATAACAAGCTTACAGTGCTGAACGCACAAACAAATGTGCTGTGGAAAAACTACCAGGTAAGCGGCACCAACACAGGTCTTTCGGTGGCCGAGGAAACCAAGCTGCTGGAACTCCTGGGTACAAAAATGGAAGGCTACCTGGCCCAGAAAAGCAAGGAGCAAGCCCTGATGAAGAAGCTTCAGGAACGCATGACCAAATTGAATCAGCAACTGGACGAAGAGCAGAAAAAAGCGTATCAGCCTGGTGGGCAATTACTAGTGAAGTTTTATGCAAAGGAAGCTACTACAAGCGCTATAACCATCGACTATATAGTACCCCATGCCGGATGGACACCTACCTACGACATCTTTGCTGATGACATCGACCAGCCAGTCAAGCTGTTCTACAAAGCCAATATCTATCAGAAGAGCGGCGTAAAATGGAACAATGTGCGCCTGAGCCTTTCCACCGGCAACCCAAACGAAGGCGTGCAGGCGCCGGTTATGAACCCATGGTACCTGGCGTTTTA
>CAINOM010000312.1 GCA_903851455.1 uncultured Bacteroidota bacterium
AATTCTTAATTAATAACTACTAAAGCAAATAAGGCATGACCTCTGTAAACTCAAATAATATACCCGATATCGAAACTCTGGCAGTAGCTGCGCTGCACGCGGCACAAGATCAGCTCGGGCAATGCGAAAATCCGCGCGGCAGCAATAGCGGCCCCATGGTAAATGAATACCTGCACGCGGTGGGGCTGCCACCGGGTTATGCATGGTGCCAGGCGTTTGTGTATTGGTGTTACGGGACCGCCGCGGGCAAGCTGAAGCTTTCGAACCCGGCAGTAAAGACCGGAAGTGTGCATGATTGCTGGAGCCATAGCGCCTCCGCCGTGGGAATAACCAAGCTGTTAAAGGCGGACGTAGTGCAACGACCCGAGCTGGTGAAGCCGGGAGACCAATTCATACTCTTGTTTGGCGGCAATGCAGGGCACACCGGCATCGTGGAGCGAGTGGAAGGCACAACGTTTCACACAATAGAAGGCAACAGCAACAATAATGGAAGCCGAGAGGGGTATGAAGTAGTAAGACATCAGCGGAGCTTTAGTGATAAAGACCTGGCTGGCTTTATAAGGTACACAGCCGCCGGTATATAGACAATGTTCCGCAGAGTATCCCGCGATGGTACCTGTATACTACCCTCGTAAACAAATATCATAACAAATAATCACCTAGAAAACACATTCATGAAAGAAGCGAAACAATATTTCGACAACCACGATTCAGTTGACAAACTTTATTTCACCAGCGATGGCCTTGCATTTTTTGATGAGCAGAATGCCGTGAATCATGCGAAATGCCTCGATGACGAAACCGTAAGCACAAAGACACGAAGCGAGCTGGATAAAGAACTGGAGGACATCACAAGCGACAAATGGAACGAACTGGAATACGATCCATTGGATGAACCAGATGCAGAGTAATGTGCAGAATGCAAAACCAAAAAAAGTAACAACTAAAAACAACGATCTAAAAAATGGGTAGTGTAAATATATCCCTGGCTGATGGCCAGCTGGGAGGGACAATACAGACAGACGACGGCATAACCGGCATAGTAATGACCGGGGCAAGCGAACTGGGAGGCTATGTAACCGGGACGCCGATTCTGGTGACGAGCATGGCAGATGTGGCTACAGCCGGGATTACCGGCACCTCGAATTCATTTGCGATAAAGCAACTGCAGGAATTTTACAATCAGGCTGGTGCGGGTGCCCAGCTATATGTGATGCTTGTACCGGCTACCATGACTGTGGCGCAAATGGCAGACAACAGCAATGCCGCCGGGGCAAAAGTATTGCTCGACTATGCGGGCGGTAAAATTAAAGTGCTGGGCCTGCTGGGCGATGATATTGCCATTGCCGCTGCGGGGGGAACTATCACCATAACAAGTGGATTGAATGGAGATGTATACCTGGCAGCTTCAAATATGAAGACAATGGCACAAGCCTATTTTGATGCTGAAAAACCATTCCGCGCTGTGATTGGCGGTACTTCTTATTCGGGTACACCAAGTGCTCTTGTCGATGAAACGACAGGTACTACCAACAACCGAACAGCAATATTAATCGGAGACACTGACATTACTTACAGCAGTGCATCTGCCTGTATTGGTTTGTTGCTTGGTGTGGTATCAGCTATACCGGTGCAGCGGAAAATAAGCAGGGTGAGAACTGGCGCCTTGAGTAACTCAAAAGCATATGCTGGCAGCAATACCGTGGAGGCTGCAGGAGGCGACATGGCGGTGGTAGCCGGCAGGGGTTATATAACTTTTGTTACCTATCCAAACGTGAGCGGTTATTTCTTCAGCGGTGACCCTATGTGTGCGGCAACAACCGATGACTATTGCATGCTGGCACGCGGCAGGGTAATTGACAAGGCGCATATACTGGCTTATACCACATTTGTGCAGGAGGTGGACGATGAAGTGCCTGTAAATGCAGATGGCACCCTCGATGCCGGTTTCTGCAAATGGCTGGAACAACAGATCGTGAACCAGGTAAACAACACAATGACCGCCAATAAGGAGATCAGCAGTGTCAATTGTTTTATTGATCCGGCACAAAATATACTCAGTACAAACGAACTGAATGTGGTGCTCAAAATAGTGCCTGTAGGCTATGCAACTGATATTGAGATAAGCCTGGGATTCGAGAATCCATAGTCTGCATAGTTTTTTAATTACTTAATTGAACCAGTTTATTTTTTACCAATAAAATTTGAACAATGCCATCAATACCGTTTTTTGATAGTAAGGATTGTGAGTGGGCGGATATGACCGTGATGTTTGCGGGATCCCCACTCACAAAAATAAGGGGGTTAAAATATAAGGCCTCGAAAGAGAAACAACTGTTGCATGCAGCGGGCGATGAACCGATCAGCATACAAAGTGGGAATCGCACTTATGAAGGTGAGATAAAGGTGCTGAAAGGGGCTATAGATGATATGAACCGCGCAGCAATTAGTGCCGGTGGAGACGACATCCTGGACGCTGACAGTGATGTGTATGCAGTAGTGCCACCTGCCGACCCGACGGTGCTGATCGTGAGCAATGCCGCAGCTGTGGAGTTGACGAACCT
>CAINOM010000313.1 GCA_903851455.1 uncultured Bacteroidota bacterium
GGAAATGGTAATGGCCAACGGAGATGTGATATGGACGGGCGCGAATGTGCTGAAGAATGCTACGGGGTACAACCTTACCCAACTGGTGGTGGGCAGCGAGGGCACACTGGGCATTATTACCAAGATCGTGCTGCGGCTGATACCCGCTGTGAAGCACGACCTGATTCTGCTGGTGCCATTCAGGTCGGCAGTGGAGGCGTGTGCTGCGGTGAATGCCATATTCCTGGGCGGGTATACACCATCGGCACTGGAGTTTATGGAGCGGGATGCACTGGAATGGTCTATGCGGTATGTACAGTCTACGGGGATAAACCTGCCCGATGATATAGCAGCGCACCTGCTGATAGAAGTAGATGGCAACCACATGGAAGAGCTGTACCGCGATGCCGATGCTATATCTGAGATCGTGCAGAAGTATGACGTGGGCGACATCCTGTTTGCCGACACCCACGAACAAAAGCAGATGTTGTGGACATTGCGGCGCAAGGTGGGCGAGGCAGTAAAAAGCAATTCGATATACAAAGAAGAGGACACCGTAGTGCCGCGCGCCGAACTGCCGGAGCTATTGAAGATCATAAAGGAACTGGGCATAGAGTATGGTTTTAAATCGGTGTGCTACGGGCATGCCGGCGATGGCAACCTGCATGTGAACATTGTAAAGGGAGATATGAGCGATGAGGACTGGCATACGAAACTGCCACTAGGCATCAGGAAGTTGTTCAAGGAAGTGGTGCGGATGGGCGGTACATTGTCTGGTGAGCATGGCATAGGGCTGGTGCAAAAGGAGTTTATGGATATAGCTTTTAACGAGGTACAACTGGGGCTGATGCGGCAGATCAAGCAGGTATTTGACCCCAAGGGCATCCTTAACCCCGGTAAGATTCACCCCAAAGCCTAAGGGGGCTTACTCAAGAAGAGTAAATGATCACTTACCTGCTGACTTATAATTTTTTGCTAAAACCGCCATTCGCCGAGGAAATTCATTTTACGGGCAACGGTTCTATATTAAATTATCCTAACTTCGTAGGTGAAATTGGTGCTTTATGAAAAATACTGTTTTGGTTTTGTTGTTGTGTGCCGGCTTTACTTATGCCTCGGCCCAGGATGTTTATACCAGCTCTGGTAAGCCGGGGTACCAAAAACATACTAAAAAGAAGAAGAAAGGATATGACCCAGATAAACTGATATTGGGCGGTGGTATCACTTTCAACTTTGGCGATGGCTACCTGAGTGCAGGCATTGCTCCTACCGTTGGTTATCGTATCACTGACCATTTTTCTGCAGGTGTTGGTTTAGGCTATCTTTATTCGCAGGTGCCCGAATATGTGGACCCGGTGAACCCGGACAAGGTTTCCTACTTCCGGGAAAATATCGTTTATCCAAGCATCTGGGCGCGCTACTTTGTTTATAGAAACTTATTTGTTTCATCTACGGTAGAGTATGATTTTATTAATCAAAGAGGGCCTGGTTATGCTCCTAACTCTGTAACTCCCACTACGCTGTCACAAAACCTCGACAATACCTGCCTGTTCCTTGGTGTGGGTTATAAGTTCCCGCTGGGTGGCAGGGTGAGCCTGTATGGTGAGCTGCTATACGATGTGCTGCAAGGCAACAATAGCCCGTATTCTCCGGGGTTCCCTACACTGCTGCATTTTGGTTTTGCCGTGGGGCTTTAGGTTGTATTTAGGTGCCTCGCAAAAATACCTCTCACAAAGGCACCCACCCGGCTAAGCTGTTTGGGCGCTAAGCTTGCAATGTCTTTATTTCTTTTTAAGGCCGCAAAAAAAGTGAAAAATGGAGCACCAAACTTTCCATGCCCCGCTTTCGCTATATTTTTTCGGTGTTGATATGGGGCATTTTATTTTATGCTAATTCGGTTGTAATCCTTTGCTGTGGCAGTTTTCGGCTGAGGCATTAAAATTATTCAGATTTCCCACTATGCCACATGGTGGGGCATTTGTCTGCCCTTTGGGTTTCAATTCTTCATATGCTTGCGTGCTGACAAATTCAGCTAATTCACCAAGGTGCATTGAAATCAAGAGTAAGTTGGATGCGGTTGGCTCTAAGCCATCCCGTTTTGCGACTATCTTACATTTCAAAATTGCCCACCTTGTCCTAAAAAAATCACGATTGGGCGCCGTATTGATTATAGCAGATTGATAATCATCAAATTAACACGCTTTTACCTCACAAATAGTTGCGCTTTTTTTGCTCTTCTTTGCTCTTTTTTTGCGCTAAATCTGCTCTCTGCATCGTCCTGAAATAGGTTTAC
>CAINOM010000314.1 GCA_903851455.1 uncultured Bacteroidota bacterium
CGCTGAAGGAAATGATGGAGTGGTTTGTGAACATCGAATCACGACTGAACAACAAGCAAAACCAGATAGCCAAAGACATACTAAAGGAGATACGTGATCGCCTGCATTTTCTGCTGGATGTGGGGCTGCACTACCTGACTGTAGACCGCCCAACCCGCACACTAAGTGGTGGAGAGAGTCAGCGCATAAGACTGGCTACGCAGATAGGCTCACAACTCACGGGCATTACGTATATACTTGATGAGCCGAGCATAGGATTGCATCAGCGCGATAATCTAAGGTTGATAAAGGCGCTGAGAAGCCTGCGCGATGGCGGCAACTCGGTGTTGGTGGTGGAACATGATAAGGACATTATGCTCGCCAGCGATCACCTGATAGATATTGGCCCTGCTGCAGGTATGCATGGGGGCAGGGTAGTGAGTGCCGGCACTCCCGCGCAGGTGTTGACGATGGATACGACCACATCGAAGTATCTGAACCATACACTGCAGATAGAAGTGCCTAAGGAGAGAAGAAAAGGCATCGGTAAGAAGCTGCAGCTGGATGGTGCCACAGGAAACAATCTTAAAAATGTTTCGGTGAAGTTGCCACTGGGCACCTTTATTTGTGTAAGTGGTGTGTCGGGTAGCGGTAAAAGCACGCTGATCAATGAGACGCTGTACCCGCTGCTGGCAAAGCATTGCTATCCTAATTTCAAGCAGGCGCCCATGCCCTATAAAAAGATACAAGGGCTGGAGCATATTGACAAAGTAATAGAGATAGACCAAAGCCCGATAGGCCGCACACCGCGCAGCAATCCTGCTACTTACTGCGGGTTCTTTAACGAGGTGCGGCAGCTATTCTCGCAGGTACCGGAGGCCAAGATAAGAGGCTATACAGCAGGCAGGTTCTCCTTCAATGTAAAGGGAGGGCGCTGTGAAGAGTGTCAGGGTGGTGGTATGCGCACCATTGAGATGAACTTCCTGCCAGATGTATATGTGCTTTGTGAAAAATGCAATGGCCGGAGATACAACCGCGAAACGCTGGAGATACGCTACAAAGGCAAGTCGATATCTGATGTGCTGAACATGAATGTTGATGAGGCGGTAGAGTTTTTTGTGAACGTTCCATATTTGCATCGCAAGATCAAGACGCTGCAGGATGTGGGGCTTGGCTATGTGACCCTCGGGCAGAGCGCGGTAACATTAAGTGGCGGCGAAGCCCAGCGGGTGAAGCTGGCCACTGAGCTATCTAAGCGCGATACCGGGCAGACAATATACATCCTCGATGAGCCAACAACCGGTTTGCACTTTGAAGACATCAAGCATCTGCTGGCGGTGCTGAACAGATTGGTAGACCGTGGTAATACGGTGCTGGTGATAGAGCATAACCTGGATGTGATAAAGGTTGCCGACTATGTAATAGATATGGGCCCGGAAGGTGGCGGCGGTGGTGGAACCGTAATTGGTGCAGGAAGTCCCGAGGATATTGCGGCGATCAAGGAGAGTTATACGGGTGTGTTTCTGAAGGAAGAGCTTGCACTGGGAAAGAATTGATGGCGCTTGTTTTGATTTTTTACTTTTTGAATTTGATTTTATGAACGGTTTTGTGTTTTCGAAGTTTGAGCCCAATGCAGATGGTAAGAAGCCATTTGACAAGTTGCTTGATGTATTTACAGAGTTGCTCCAGTATACCAATGGGGACGCAGGCGAGGCGCTTAACTGGCTTACCCAGCTGGATAAGGAATACAAGCTTACGGGTAAAGATTACGGTATAGGTGACTTTATCGAAGATCTGAAGGAGAATGGTTACATAAAAGAGAACGACCAGGATGGAACGTTTAAGATAACACCGAAGACAGAACAAAGCATACGCAAACGCTCGCTGGAAGAGATCTTCGGGAAGATGAAGAAGGCGAAGCAGGGTAGTCACCGCACCTTCAAAACAGGGCAGGGCGACGAACCTAATCCTGAGATAAGGCCTTATGCATTTGGTGATGCGCCCGAAACGATAGACTATACCGGCAGCCTGAAGAATGCGTTCATCAATCATGGTATCGATAGCTTATCTATGCATGAGGATGACCTGGAGATACATGAAACGGACTTTAAGTCGCAGACATCCACGGTGCTGATGATAGATATTTCGCACTCTATGATCCTCTATGGTGAAGATCGGATCACACCCGCCAAGAAAGTGGCCATGGCGCTCAGTGAATTAATTACTACCCGCTACCCTAAAGATACGCTGGATATAGTGGTATTTGGCAATGATGCATGGCAGATACAGATGAAGGACCTCCCGTACCTCCAAGTGGGACCATATCATACCAATACTGTTGCCGGACTTGAGCTTGCTATGGAGTTGCTGCGCCGCCGAAAGAATCCCAACAAACAGATCTTTATGATCACGGACGGCAAGCCCACGTGTCTGAAGGTCGGCAATAAATATTACAAGAACAGTTTCGGCATTGATAGTAAAATACTCAACCGCACATTGAATCTCGCAGGCCAGCTAAGGCGTATGAAAATACCGGTGATCACATTCATGATAGCCCAGGACCCTTATCTGCAGCAATTTGTAAGAGACTTTACAGAAGTGAACAACGGCAAAGCGTTTTACTCCTCTTTGGACGGGCTCGGCAATTACATTTTTGAAGATTATGAAAGGAATAAGAGGAAGACGGTGAGGTAGTTGTGAGTCATAGGTGGTAAGTCGCAAGTGTGTTTTAGGAAATAATCCTAATTCCCAATTACGAAAGACAAATTCCTTTATTAATTTACCAACGTCCCCACCTGCTTACCTGTAACCACAGCCAGTAAATTTCCTGAGCGGTTCATGTCGAAAACAATAATGGGGAGATTATTTTCCTGGCACAGTGTGAACGCTGTCATATCCATCACCTTCAGGTTTTGACTGATCACTTCGTTGAACGATAAGCTCTCAAAGCGAACTGCTGTTTTGTCTTTTTCGGGGTCTGCGTTATAGATGCCGTCTACGCGCGTGCCTTTGAGTATCACATCTGCATCTATCTCTATAGCCCTGAGCGAGCCTGCTGTATCGGTAGTAAAGTAAGGGTTGCCTGTTCCTGCGCCAAAGATCACAACACGCCCTTTTTCAAGGTGGCGTATTGCCCTGCGGCGGATATATGGCTCTGCGATCTGCTCCATCTTAATAGCGCTCTGCATGCGTGTACTCACGCCTTCTTTTTCAAGGGCTGCCTGCAGGGCCATGCCGTTTATTACAGTGGCCAGCATACCCATATAGTCTCCTTGTGCACGCTCTATGCCGGTTTCTGCTTCATTCATACCACGATAAATATTGCCGCCTCCTATTACAATTGCCACCTGCACACCTATGTTGGTGATCATCTTTATTTCTTTGGCATATACCTCAAGCATTTTTGGGTCGATGCCGAAATTGCGCTCACCCATCAGGGATTCGCCGGATAATTTTAAAAGGACACGACTGTACTTAGGCAGCATATTTTACGTTATTGAGTGTGATACTGCAAAGAAAAAGAAAAAGTAGCGGTTTCATGAGTATCTGCGAAAAGATATTTTACTTTATACCGGAGAGAAAATTTATGTACAGGAGGCTATATATTTCGGGTGTTGTGGCATATGTCTGCATGCTTGTGCTTTCCATATTGTTTTATAAAGAGAGAACGATATTCCTCGATGCAGCCTTCAATGTGTTCAATATCATTAAAGACCAGGGTTTTTGCATACAGCATTATCGGTTCGGCGATGTTTTTTCGCAGTTGCTTCCGGTCATAGCCACCAGGGCCGGTGTGCCGCTTTCATCAATTTTGGAGGCGTACTCAGCAGGGTTTATTATATACTACTTTGCTGCTTATGTGGTTTGCGGCACTATCCTGAAACGTTATGACCTCGCGCTGGTCATTCTATTGATGAATATTTTATTTGTATCGGATACCTTCTTTTATATCCCTACACAGTTGACGGAAGGGGTGGCTTTGCTCATGGTGATCTATGCTTTAATGCTGGACAGGCAGCCCGGCGCTACGCGCGCAGTATCGTGGGCGATCATTCTTTTAGCTGCCGCGACTGTTGTTTTCTTTCATCCACTGGTCGTTTTTGTACTGGCCTTTACGATCGCATTTTTCCTGGTTGGGAAACCCTCCGCCGGCAACCGGAAAATGCTTTACATCCTCGCTGCCGTTTACGTTGCGGGTATTGCTGTTAAGAGTATTTTCTTTAGAAATCACTATGAGGGCAGTTCTTTAAGCGGGATGAAGAATTTCGTTACTCAATTCCCGGACTACTTTACGATCTATTCCAACAAGCGGTTCCTGTATAGCTGCGTTACAAAATACTATTGGATACCGGTTTTGTTCACAGGCATCGTTATCTTTTACGCCCGGACGAAGGCCTTCAGAAAGCTGGTGTTCTTTGCAGCCTTCTTTTTCGGGTATCTTATGCTGGTCAATATCTCGTACCCTACCAATGTAACGTCCGCATTTTACATGGAAAACCTATATATCCCGCTAAGTATATTTCTCGCATTTCCTTTTGTCTTTGACCTGCTCCCCGCAATGGAGAAAAGCAAACTGGTGATCCCTTTGTTTGTATGGATAGTTATTACGGGTATTGGCCGGATGTATCTTACGCACAATGTGTATAGCCAGCGGCTGGCGTTGGAGCGTCGTTATCTCGATGAATATGACGGCAGAAAGATCATTGCTAAAGCCACAAAAGGAGATACGGATACCTTAATGATGTTGTGGGGCACTCCTTACGAATTCCTGCTTTTATCGGTCGCAGAGCGGGGAGTGCCGGCATCTGTCATTATCGATGAGGATCCGCCGCACCGGGAATGGGCAAACCAGTTTACAAAATCATTAGTGGTCAATTGGAATGTTTTTCCCTATGCTGCGCTACCGGCAAAGTACTTTCACTTTACAGACACTACATCGGCCTACACCATTGAAGGCGCTGCTGCGAAACTAAAATGAGAAACGGCCGGCATTGCCGACCGCTTCTGCAGTTCCGGTATCTCTATTATTATGCAAATGGCATTTTCACCACCTGGGCTTTTATTGCTTTGTCGCGCACCATCACAAATACGTCTGTACCCATCGCTGCATAGTCCGATGCTATATAAGCCATGCCTATGGCCTTGCCAAGGCTCGGTGCCTGCGTGCCGGATGTGATAATACCTATCTCGTTGCCGGCAGCGTCCTGTATCAGGTAGCCATGGCGCGGAATGCCCTTGTCTATCATTTCCAGGCCCACCAGTTTACGGGCAGTACCGTTTTTCTTTTGCTGCTCAAAGGTCGCCTTTGATGTAAAGTCTTTCGTGAATTTAGTGATCCACCCCAGGCCGGCTTCTATGGGGCTGGTGGTGTCATCGATGTCATTGCCATAGAGGCAGAAACCCATTTCCAGGCGCAGCGTGTCACGTGCGGCAAGTCCTATGGGTTTCATTCCGTGTGCCAGGCCAATGCGGAATATCTCATCCCATATTTTATCGGCATTATCGCCTTTATCTTCAAAGTAGATCTCCACTCCTCCTGCACCTGTATAGCCGGTAGCACTTACGAGTACATTGTCAACGCCCGCAAATTTTCCCTTCACGAAGGTGTAGTATTTCAGGCCCTTCAGGTCCATGTCGGTAAGCTGCTGCATGTATTGCGTAGCATGCGGCCCCTGCACAGCAAGCAGTCCCGTTTTTTCAGATACATTGTGCATCTCTACGCCCTTTGTATTGTATTTGCTGATCCATTCCCAGTCTTTGTCAATATTAGAGGCATTTACAACAAGCATGTAGGTTTTATTCTGCTCAATACAATACACGAGCAGGTCATCTACAATGCCGCC
>CAINOM010000315.1 GCA_903851455.1 uncultured Bacteroidota bacterium
ACATACTGATCGGCCTCACTGCTCCGCTTGTGGCTTATCTTACATTTACCCGGGGCAAGGTAAGCAAGCCGCTGTTCTTCCTTTGGAATGTTGCGGGACTCATCACCCTGGCCATTGTGGTACTGATACTGATGAGGCACGCATATGTTGTTACCAACGACAGCCTGAGCATCCTCCATAAAGGATTGGGGGATTTTCCTTACACTTACCTCGCAGGGTTGTTTATGCCGCTGGCAGTATTTATGCATATTTTCTCATTGGTAAAAGCGGGCAATACACCGGCCTGGCAACCTTCACGATTTTAAAGTATCATTGCACCCGATAACAAATTCATGCATCCGATTAACATAGCAAACACATAATACTATCCGGAAAAAATATCGCGGAAAAGTATTGAAATTTGCACCCGAATAAACTAATATGACACACAAGACAAAGATAATTGCTACAGTAGGCCCGGCCTGCAACACCTACGAAAAATTGCTTGCGCTGGTGAACGAAGGCGTGAATGTATTCAGGCTCAACTTTTCGCATGGCACACACGACCAGCACCAGATGGTGATGGAGCACATCAAGAACATCAATAAAAATGAACGCCTGAACATTGCGATAATGGCCGACCTGCAAGGCCCCAAGCTGCGCGTTGGCGATATTGAGGGAAATGCGCTGAATCTAAAAAAAGGCGACCAGTTCTATTTTACAAATGAAAAATGCATAGGCACACTGGAGCACATTTACATCTCCTACCCCGCCTTTCATGCCGACGTGAAACTCGGCGAGAAAATATTGCTGGATGATGGCAAGATAGAAGTTGTGGTAAAAGAAATAGGCGCCGACAATCGAGTAAAAGTAGAAGTAACTGCTGGCGGGCTGCTCTCGTCAAAAAAGGGAGTGAACCTGCCCGACACCAAAATATCATTGCCCTCATTGTCAGAAAAAGACCTTGATGATCTGGACTTTATCATCAGTCAGAATATTGACTGGGTGGCACTGTCATTCGTGCGTAAGCCGGAAGACGTAACCCAGCTTAAAGAAATTTTAAAGAACAAGAACAGTAAGGCGAAGATCATTTCAAAAATAGAGAAGCCCGAGGCGTTGGAGCATCTGCGTGAGATCATTCTTGCATCGGATGCTATAATGGTCGCGCGCGGCGACCTGGGCGTGGAGCTGCCGCTGGAGCAGGTACCAATGATACAGAAGAATATTGTGCGCAAGTGCATTCACCGCGCCAAGCCGGTGATCATAGCCACCCAAATGATGGAGAGCATGATAGACCGCACACGCCCCAACAGAAGCGAAATAACCGATGTTGCCAATGCGGTAATGGAAGGAGCCGATGCGGTAATGCTGAGCGGCGAGACCGCAATGGGCCAATATCCTGAGCTGGTGGTGCACACTATGGTCAGCATTATCCGTGAGGTAGAAAAAGAAGAAGATGTATACAACCGCAACCTTACACCGAAGCCGCATTCACCTTCTTTTCTGAGCGACGCACTTTGTTACAACGCATGCGGCATTGCTAAAGATATCAGTGCTAATGCGCTGATTGGCATGACGCAGTCGGGATATACTGGTTTTATGCTATCCAGCTTCAGGCCGCATTCACCTATTTATGTGTTTACCAAGACACAGGCACTGGTGAACCAGTTGAGTCTCAGCTGGGGCGTGCAGGCGTTTTATTATGACAAGGAAGAGAGCATAGACGGTATCATTGCAGACCAGGTGAGTTTCCTGAAAGAAAAAGGATTGCTAAAGGCTGGCGACGTAGTGGTGAATACCGGCAGTACACCTGTACAGGATCACCTGCCGACAAACATGCTGAAAATAACAAAGGTGATGTAGTATACAGTTGCCGATATAATAGTTTGTAGAGACGTTGCACTGCAGCGTCTCTACGCCATTATAAGAGTTGCTATGAGTGATAATGATCTCAAATTACTGCGCGGCGATTTTGGGGAGTGTGAAGTAAAAGGATGCGCCCTCATTTACTACTCCTTCGGCCCATGTGCGGCCGCCATGACGAAAAATGATGCGCTGAACGATGGCCAGACCGATGCCGGTACCTTCAAATTCACTGGTACTATGCAACCGCTGAAAGACGCCAAATAACTTGTCAGCGTACTTCATGTCAAAACCTGCACCGTTATCCCTCACATAGTAGATCGTCTCATCTTCCGCATCTATTGCTCCAACCTCCACTTCAGGGCATTCCTTTTTCTCGGAATATTTAATGGCGTTCGATAGCAGGTTCACCCAAACCTGCCTGATCAGCGCCCGGTCGGCATAAGTGTCCGGAAGTTCTTTAATTGTGAATACGGCCTTGCAGGGTGTGATTAGATTTATCTCAGTGAGAATACCATCTACAATCTCACGGGTACGAAGCGGAGACTTCTGCACTTCCTTTCTTCCTAGTTTGGAAAAGGCAAGCAGGTCATCGATCAGCGTGCCCATTTTCTGGGCGTTATAGTTGATCTTCGACATGAGTGTTTTCGCGTCGTCATTCAATACTGTGGTATAGTCCTCTTCAAATATGCGGGAATAGGCGCTCAATGCCCTGAGCGGCGCCCTAAGGTCATGTGAAACCGAATAAGAAAACGACTCTAGTTCTTTATTGATCGTCTCCAGTTCAGCCACATTCTTCTGTAAGTCCGTATTCAACTGACTGATCTGCTCATCTGCGATTTTTTGTTGAGTGATATCGCGCTCGGTGATGGCAATAGATTTCTGTCCATTGCCGGGATCCGTTATTACGGCAGCTGAGAAAAGAACATCAACAAGCCTGCCATGCTTCGTAATACGTTGCGTTTCAAACGGCTCGATTTTTTCCCCAATCAGTATTTTACGCACAATATCCTCAATCTCCACCTGCATTTCTACCGGTATGATATTCCATATCTTCATTTTCAGCG
>CAINOM010000316.1 GCA_903851455.1 uncultured Bacteroidota bacterium
GTACTGGTTATTGTCGTTGGAATTTTTCTTGACGTTGATAAAATTATTGGAGTGGTTGAAGCCCGGCGAGAAATTCAGCCCGAGATTTATGTCCGGCTTCGCCAGCTTAAAGTTGTAACCCGACCATGTGGAAACGCTGTAGTTGCCATTTACATTTACATACTGGGTAGTATTAACTCCGTCTACTGTGTTCAGCGATGTGCTGATCGCATTGTTTGTGTAGGTAGCATTTACATTGGCATATAAAGAGCGGTGGGTAAGCACTTTATAATCGTTGAAGGATGCGCTCAGTGAATGAATGAACTCTTTGTTCAGGCCGGGATTGCCTATGGTTATATTGTTAGGATCGGCATTCTGCCGCAATGGCTGCAACTGGTTTATGGTCGGCTGCTGCGTTTTGCCGCTGTAGTTTATATTCAGCGTGCGTTGGTTGCTGATCTTGTAAGTGAACGAAGCCTTCGGTGCAAAATTGATATAGTTCCGTGTCGTGTCTGCCTCCGGGTGCAGTGTATCCGTTTGCTGGTAAGAAGTAGCCGAAATACTGCTGCCCAGCGAGAATTTGATCTTCTTGTAATTCCATTTGAGAAACAGACCGCCCATGTTGGTCAGTATATTATACTTGTAATAGCTGCTGTAGGTCCTGTCTAGCTTGTCATACATGCCGGCGCTGTCGTTGTACGAGAAATTCTGGGAGGTACTATTATTCACAAGGGCACTATAGTGTACTTCCATATTAAGCACCTTGCTGAGCGGTTCGGTATAGGTCGCCTTTCCAAATAGTGAAAGTGTATTCAGATCACTGGTTTTCCTCTGGTCAACACTGGAATCCGGCGTGCCGGCCGTATAAAATTTTGTCTTGGAGTTCAGATGACCGTCACTCATAGACTCGTTATAATTCTCTTTAAGATCTATGGAAAGTGTCCTTCCCTTCTTCTTGAATTTCTTTTTGTAGAGCAGCTCGGCGTTGATGAAGTTGGCAGTGGTATGGTTCGTAGCAGTCCGGTTATTGACGTTAAGCGTATCGTCGGTTTCTGCCGTATGTAGGGCTGTTACCGTATGAAAGACAGATTTCACATCGCTGGTTTTCGTTCCGCCTGATGCACTGATTTTAATGGTATTGTTACTGTCTATCTTGCCCTCATACATAGCATCAAATCCGTGGCGGTCCGCCTTGCTTGCCTGTGTTTTTTGCATATTGCTCACATTGCTGCTGTCGCCCGGCAGTGCGTATTGGGTTATTGTGCTTCCCTCTATGCCCACCTGCTGCTGCGCATAGCGGTAATTAGCGGTTACGTGGCTTTTATCTTCGTTCCATTTGTCGGCTATATGTATACCTCCGGTTCCCACCGTTGGCAGCCCCTGGCCGTTATACTTACCGTCCCACATATTGAAGCCATCGTCGGTTGTGCTGCTGATGAAGTATGAGCCGCCATCATCGTCGTTGATCATTTCATTGCCCCCGCCAAATTTCCCGTTATCCTGCCATCCCAGTCCTATCTTATCGGTGTTGGATAAAATGCCAAAAGCAGACAGTTGCCGCTTTCCTTTAAATGCATTCAGCATGCCTTGCTCCTGGTAATAGTTATCAGTGCCCGCCGAGGCATCCAGTTTGCCAAAGTAGCCCTTCTTCTTATCTTCTTTCAGCTGCAGGTTTATGGTCTTGGTTTTCTGCCCGTCATCCACGCCGGTAAATTCTGCCTGGTCGCTTTTCTTGTCATAGACCTGTACTTTGTCCACCACGTTTGCCCGCAGGCCCTTGGTTACCACTTTTGGGTCATCCGAGAAAAACTCCTCTCCATCCACCAGTATCTTCTGTACCGTTTCACCCTGTGCTGTTATCTGACCATTCTTATCTACTTCTATGCCCGGTAGTCTTTTCAGCAAGTCCTCCACATTGGCATTATCCTTCACTTTGAAGCTGTCTGCTACATACTCTGTAGTATCTCCCTTTATTTTTATAGCCGATATCTGCTTGGTAAGTACAAACTCTTTCAGAAGATGTTCCTTAGAAACCATAGCGATAACTCCAAGGTCGGTCGTGTTCTTGCTGATATTGATCGGGTCTACATAATCTGCAAAACTCGGGAAAGTGACCCGCAGAATATACTTGCCCGGCTTATCTGTACTTATGATAAAATTTCCGGCAGAGTCTGCGCGGGTATAGGAGGTAATAACAGAATCCTTCGCGCTGATGAGCACTATCGACGCCAGCTGTAGCGGCGCGATATTCAAAGTGTCTTTCACACTTCCTTTAACGGTATACGTTTGTCCGGTACTGTTTTGTGCCAGACAAAACAGGATCATGATGAATATAAAGTGCCTCATAGGTGTGTTGATAACATAAAAAAAGACAATTATTTGTGATTGGTTGCATTTAACGTATTGTTTTTACCGACAATTAACGTTTCGTTTTATGCCACACATTATGAAAATTTATCTCGCTTAATAATGCCATACCTTACCAATTACTGTAATTAAATTACCTTTGCATCTCTTTTAGCAGAATTATTTCACGAACATTTTATTCCATTTTTATGAATTTGCTTTCCATTCAGAACGACGAATTTACTCACCGGCACATAGGACCTGGTGAAGAGGATACAAAAGATATGCTCCAGGCAATAGGGGTAGAGAGCATGCAGGAACTGATAAACCGCACTGTGCCGGCAGCGATACGTATGAACCACAAGCTTCGTATACCGGAAGGAGTGAGCGAGGCGGAGTACCTGAGCGATCTGAAGGAAATTGCTTCAAAGAATAAGACTTACAAAAACTATATAGGGCAGGGGTATTACGATACTTATACCCCGAGCGTGATACTGCGCAACATATTTGAAAACCCGGGATGGTATACCCAGTACACACCATACCAGGCCGAAATTAGCCAGGGCCGCCTCGAGAGCCTGCTCAACTTCCAGACGATCATCAGTGACCTTACCGCTCTGCCGATCACTAACGCTTCACTGCTCGATGAGGCTACTGCTGCCGCAGAAGCAATGAATATGTTCTTTCATGCGCTGAACAAGCATACCGATACACCGGAGCGCCCTAAGTTCTTTGTTGATCATGACGTCTTCGCACAAACAAAAGACGTAGTTGCTACCCGCGCCGCGCCGCTCGGTATAGAAGTGGTTTATGGCGATTACCGTATAGCAGATATAGACACAACCTACTTTGGCGGACTGATACAATATCCAAGTGCAAAAGGTGAAGTAGAAGATTATCGCGGTTTCATAGCTACCATGCATGAGGCCGGCGGTTATGTAGCCATGGGCACAGATCTGCTGGCGCTCACATTGCTCACCCCTCCCGGTGAGATGGGTGCCGATGTGGCTTATGGCTCTGCACAGCGTTTCGGCGTTCCGCTTGGTTATGGCGGGCCTCATGCTGCGTTCTTTGCAACTAAAGAAGATTTCAAACGCCTCATACCGGGCCGCATCATCGGTGTAAGTATTGATGCTGCAAACAACCGTGCACTGCGCATGGCGCTGGGCACACGGGAGCAGCACATAAAAAGAGAAAAAGCAACCTCAAATATTTGCACCGCACAGGCGCTGCTGGCAAATATGGCGGCTATGTATGCCATATACCACGGTCCTGATGGCCTGAAAAATATTGCTAAGCGTGTAGCCGCACTTACACAGGCACTTGGTGATGCGCTCATAGATGCTGGCGTAAAAGTTCAGAGCAAAACTTATTTTGATACCATCACCATAGCTGTTGATGACGCTGCAACTACACGCAGGGTAGCGGAAACAAGGGGTATTAACTTCTTCTATCACGCTAGTAATATTATCGGTATTTCGCTCGATGAAACTACTACTACCCGCGATCTGCTGGATATTATTTCTGTATTCAGCAATCCGGAGGAGCCGGCTACATTCAGCATCGACGAGCACATCGCGCTCACACATATACCTACTTCGCTTACCCGCACCAGCGAATTCCTGAAACACCAGGTGTTCAACAGCCATCATAGCGAAACGCAGATGATGCGCTACATAAAGATGCTGGAAAATAAAGACCTCAGTCTCAACACCAGCATGATCTCCCTGGGGTCGTGCACCATGAAGCTGAATGCCGCAACTGAAATGATGCCGCTGAGCTGGGCGCACTGGAGCAAGATGCACCCGTTCGCACCTGTTGACCAGTGTGAAGGTTACCTGCAGATGGCTAAAGAACTTTCTGATTTCCTCTGCGAGATCACAGCGTTCGACGCCTGCAGCCTGCAGCCAAACAGCGGTGCACAGGGCGAATATGCCGGCCTGCTCGCTATCCGTGGCTACCACGAGAGCCGCAAAGAAGGCCACAGGAATGTGATCCTTATTCCAATATCTGCACATGGCACCAACCCTGCGAGTGCGGTGATGGTAGGGTACAAAGTGGTAGTGGTAAAAGCTCACGACAATGGCTATGTAGACATACACGATCTGAAAGCAAAGGCAGAGCAGCATGCTGCTAACCTGGCCGGTATCATGATCACTTATCCCTCTACTTATGGCATTTACGAAGAGTCGATAAAAGACATCACCAATATCATACACACCCACGGTGGCCAGGTATACATGGACGGTGCCAACATGAATGCACAGGTAGGCCTTACTGCCCCCGGCCTCATCGGCGCCGATGTTTGTCACCTCAACCTGCACAAAACCTTTTCTATACCACACGGCGGCGGCGGTCCGGGCATGGGCCCTATCTGCGTGAAGAAGCACCTCGAGCCATTCCTGCCA
>CAINOM010000317.1 GCA_903851455.1 uncultured Bacteroidota bacterium
CTAAACCGCCTGACCTGCAAAAAGATATTTTCTGGAAAAACTCAACCTTGTTCCAGTAAAATCAGGCTTTCCCAAAGATATTTTGCCCTTTTTGAAAAAGTTCCGTATGTTTATGAAACCGTAGAGATAGCGTATTTGTTCAATTTTCATTTCACCCACACCAGCAGGTCCTGATTAGGATTTAGTGAGGTTCTATATTTCCGCAATTATCTATTACAAACGATTGTCTGTTATTTATGGTAATTGCCATCTTCTTTGTCACGTTGTGGTATACATCTTTGTTTTCCCAAACGTTCTTCCAGCATAGGTATGCTGCACATGGCGCGTTTAGTATGAGCAAGGGCTGGGAGCGCTTCTTCTTTATACTGGCTTACATAACCCAGGGATCGTCTTACATGAGCCCCCGTGCTTATGCAGTGATGCACCGCCTGCACCATGCCTATACCGACACCGAGCGCGACCCGCACTCCCCCACCTACTCTGCCAACATCTTCTCCATGATGTGGCGCACCCGCGGCTTCTACCAGGATATCATTAAGGACCGCATGGACATAGAACCACGCTTCTCAAAGAACCTCCCAGTATGGCCGGCATTCGACCACTTTGCGAACGGAACCGTATCACGCTTGTCATGGGTGGCACTGTACACTGCCTTCTTTGTGCATTACGCTACAAGCCCGTGGCAGTACCTGCTGCTACCTATCGTAGTATCTATGGGCGCTTTTCATGGTGCGGTGATCAACTGGTTTGCACACAAGTACGGCTATATCAACTTCCGGCTGAAGAACACCTCCATGAACCTTTTCTTCATCGACATTTTCATGCTCGGTGAGTCTTACCACAACAACCATCACAAGCATCCGTCGTCCATCAACTTTGGCAGTCGCTGGCACGAAATAGACCCCATCTATCCTGTTATCCGCTTACTGGCACGGCTGCGGATCATCAGCATTGTAAAGCCGGCCATTGCAGTAGCAGAGCATCATGCGGAGTTTTAAGCCGCGATTATTTAACGCATCTAACAAACAATAACAATGGCCAATTCTATTATTATCTCTTATCCCGGCGAAACGCCAGTACCAATAAGACTGAGCTACTCCATCGAAATGGCAGAGAACGTGCAGACCATCAACTGCTGCGTAGATGAAAAACATTTTCCTATCTGGCTGCAGCTCAGGAAATTCGCACTGTTGTCGCTGAAGGACAAGAACAATTATACCCCGCTTTTCAACGAGGTGAACAACAGCAAGAATATGGCTACGTCCTTATTCATCGATCTGGCCTATACCGACATCATGCACGCCGAAAAGTTCAAGGTGCTGGAGCCCGCATAGATCATTGCGGCTGGCTCGAAAAAAGCCACGCACAAAGCCCGAAATAACGAACGCAGGACTGGTATAGTCCTGCGTTCGTATGAATAGCTTGTTTTTGAGTCTGGCTGTTCCTTACTATTATCCTACTTTTTTCACGTTCACAGCGCTGATGCCTTTGGGCGTTCTTTCCCTTTCAAAGGTCACCTTATCTCTTTCTTTCACCACCTGCGACAGCTGGTTAGCGTGCACAAATACATTCTCCCTGCTGGCGTTATCGGTAATAAAACCATAACCCTTGGCATCGTTGAAGAATGATATCACACCTTCTCTCAGCACATTCTCCGGCTCTACCCTTGCAGCGCCCAGCTGTATGTCATCAAGGTTTATTTCTTTTCTCTTGCGCGGATCCGGCGGAGTGTTCGTAATGTTTCCGTTCTCGTCCAGGTAAGCCATCATATCCTCGAGGCTTTTTCCCTTCGTGTTAGATTCCTTCCTGTCCTGCATTTTCTGGGCTTTGTCGCGCCTTTCTTTTGCTTTCTTCTTCTCTTTTTCCTTCTTGGCAAATGTTTCGCTCATAGACTATATTTTGATCTTTACTTGTTTCGTCCTGCTTGGACTACCCTTCTGCTGAAAATCGCTCCCTGCGGGTGTTTGGGAATACGATTGATTAAAAAGACAAAGCCCCCATAGAGGGGCTTTGCAATGATGAAATATTTAATAAGCTTAGATAACTTTTACGTTAACAGCATTTAAACCTTTTTTACCATTTTGAACTTCA
>CAINOM010000318.1 GCA_903851455.1 uncultured Bacteroidota bacterium
AGTAAGACTTTTATAAATCGGTTGCGGAAAATTCTCTCCGCAACCGATTTTCAGATTACAAATTTGCGGTAAATTTAATTGTGAAAGTATTGGCCCTGCTATCAGTGAGTTTTATCAAATACAAACCGGGCGCGGCATCCACAATTTTCAGCTTAGCCTCACCGGCAACAAAATGAATCTGATCTTTGAAGATGCTCATTCCTTCTGCATTAAAAACTTCGGCAGTCTCTTTCATTAGTAGAGTAATTTTTTGCAAAACTTCTATTAAACGGCTGCGCATCATTTCTAGCTGCTGTTCTCTCCCGCTGTTTGTACACAATACTTGCGCGGTGCAGCTGCGCACCTGCCGATAGTGTTGTTATGATGACTACTATGAAGAGTAGCAGTTTTTTCATCGTGCGGGTTTGTATAAATAAAGATAATGTAAAATATCTAAACCCAGTTGCATCCATTTCAGCTGCAGGCCCCCGCCTCGCCTGGCACTTGCGGTGAAGTTGCCATGCAGCACATATACCCTGGCTTCACCAACGTTTTGCTTTAGTTTTACGTCTATATATAGGTAACCACTTTTTTTTACCCAAAAAACTCCCTCACCTATGATCCGTTCTGTTAAATGTTGCATGCTATTGTTGTTGTGCGTTGTGGGCGCGGGTGCGCGGGCGCAGTCATGGTCTCCCGTGGGCGTTCCCGATTTTACGGGCATCTATGCCCGTTACCAGTCTGTTGCCATAGATGGCAGCGGCACGCCCTATGTGGCTTTCTCAGATAATAGTTATGGCGCAAAAGCAACGGTCATGAAATTCAGCGGCGGCAGTTGGGTAACTGTGGGCACGCCGGGCTTCTCGGCAGATACTGCCACTAATACATCCATTGCCGTTGATGGCAGCGGCACGCCCTACGTGGCCTATACCGACTATGCCAACGGGCAAAAGGCCAGCGTGATGAAGTATAACGGCAGCGCATGGGTCGCCGTGGGCAGTGCTGGCTTTTCCGCCGGTGCGGCTGGCGGTTACCACTGGATAACCATAGATGCAGGCGGCAATCCCTGGGTGGCTTATGCAGATGGGGGTAATGCCAACAAAGCCACCGTGATGAAATACAGCAGCGGCGCATGGGCGCCTGTGGGCAGCGCAGGCTTTACCGACAGCACAGCAGGCAGCGTGTGCATAGCGCTCGACGCCGGCGGCACCCCCTTCGTGAGCTTTGCCGATGCTGGCCATAGTTTCGTTTCTTCTTTTTTTCTTACTGGCTTTGGCACCGCCGTTCAGATGGGCCCTGGCACTACCGTAATGAAGTATAGCGGCGGCAGCTGGGTTGTAGTTGGCGCTGCGGGTTTTTCGGGCGAATGTGTCTCTTCTCCCTGCCTGGCCATAGACGCAAGCGACAACCCCTATGTGGCCTACACGGGCTTCAGCGAGGAGGATAAAGTGTCTGTACAGAAATATAACGGCACAAGCTGGGAGTTAGTGGGCAGTGCAGGCTTCTCTGCCGATACCGCTATTTTCGTTTCGCTGGTCATTGATGGCAGCGGCACTCCCTGGGTGGCCTATGACGACGAGGGCTGGAGTACCACCGTTCCCGGCGTTACGGTGAAGAAATTTACCGGCGGCAGCTGGGCCACTGTGGGCAGCAGCGACTTCTCCCCCGGCCTTGGTCTTTATGTAGACCTGGCATTAAATACTGCCGATACACCTTATGTGGTCTTCTCTGATCAAAGCGACGGCGGGAGGACAACAGTAATGAGCTTTGGCGCGGCCACCGGGACAAAGAACATTGATGCCCCAAGTAGCGACCTGCGTATATTCCCCGATCCCTGCAATGGCACCTTCACCCTCCGCATCTCTTCACTCCAAAATGAAGATGTACCCGTAACAATAGTAAATATGCTGGGCGAAAAAGTAAAAGAATTCACAGCGCCTGCCAATGCGGATATTGCACTGCGGCTGGATTTGGCACCGGGAGTGTATAATCTGAGTGCGCTTACCAGCGGAGGGCTCCTGAATACGAAGGTGGTGGTGGAGTAAACATCTTTAGCTAAAGACGACCTTACTAGCTCATGCATTTCCCGCAAGGGTAAAACATACATCCGCAAGTTGTTACTGTCCGCCTGTAAGCAATATCATTGCCACATCAAATATCGATTAGCCTGAAAGGCTTAAATGTGAATAGCCGTGGGTGAAACCCACGGTAGAAAGGCTTTTAATCGCAACCCCCAGTTGGGCGTGGTCTCCGACTACGTCCTCATGGAGCCCAATCTTCAGATTGGCGAATGCACAGAAAGTATGAGCGAAATTCAAATTACACATTATTTTAGTAGCCTGATAATTCTAGCAATGAGTACAGACTATCAAATAGAAGACCAATTTGCAACTCATTTTATTACGCCGACGATTGTAGATTGGGTAGATGTTTTCACGCGAAAGGCATATCGCGATATAGTTATGGATAGCCTTAGTTATTGCATAAAACATAAAGGCCTGATCCTGTATGGATATGTGATAATGACCAACCACTTACATTTACTGGTCCGGAGCGAACCGGGGAAACTATCAGACACAATTCACGATTTTAAAAAGTTCACCGCTACTGCTTTACTCGAAGCAATAAGAAACGGACCGGAAAGCAGGCGGGAGTGGATATTGCCTCGTTTTGAATGGAATGCAGCACAAAATAAGCGGAGCACTGACAACCAGGTATGGACACACGAGAACCGCCCCGAATATATTTACTCGAAAAAATTCTTTGATCAGAAACTGAAATACATACACGAAAACCCGGTTCGCGCAGGAATAGTGGAACAGCCGGAAGAGTATCTATACAGCAGTGCAAAAGCGTTGTTGCTTAACAAGCCTGGTCCTATGCCACTGGCAGACTGGTATAGCTGAAAAGATGCCCACAAGTAACAGCGAACATCAGAACATTAATTAACTTTATACAAAATGTGGCTATGGGCTTACTCACATATCAATACGCACACCAATCTGAAGATTGGCATCCACAGCGATGTAGTCGGAGACTACGCCGAACGACCAAATTTTTTACTTATGAGAACACTACGCACAACTGGGGGTGATACCGAAAAGACGGTCGATGCGGTTCATTTTGGATGCGCTGTTTTGCGCGAAGTTAGCGGGTTGGGAAAGATAGTTAAATAAGTTCTGGGCAATCAACGTAGTTATTTTTTTTACCAGGGCGCGAAATCGTTCAATTTTTACATACCTTTTTATCCTTATTATGCGTTATACATCCACAACCTTACCATAATTGTGAATATACACTATAAGAATACACCACTGCTATTGTTGGTAATGCTCATGGCATTGCCCTTGCTAACAAATGGGCAGTATATTCAAAAGCTTTATGACATTGACTCCACGGACGATTGGGGTCTTGATATCTTTATACGGCCTGATAGTAATTTTATGATATTTGGCTGGTCGCAAAAGCAAATCAGCAATAAAGTCTTTGTGTTTAATATGACGGTGAGCACTGACGGCAATACTGTTCTCAACAGTCATTATTTATCCGGCGACAGTTCTGTTTATTGCGTGTGGCCTGGTAATGAGGGAGAAGTAAAAAGACTGGCAAACGGGCAATACATATCACCAATAACAATGCAATCGCCCGATATTACGGGCAGTTACTTACATAGTACAAGCGGCATAGTAAAGTATAATGCGGCAGGCGATACGATATTTATTAAAACGTTTACAGATACGGCTGCTTATTTTGATGTGCTTAATGCATGTGCAGTAATGCCTGATGGTGGCTACATACTGGGTGGGGAGCGTGGGGCGGATACGCCTTCAAATTACCCCGGCTTGCTTGTACGTACAGATAGTATGGGTGATACCCTATGGACGAAGAAATACATACACGACTCATTGCAGCCAGTGAGAATTATTAATGTAATCCCGCTGCCTGACGGCAGGATAATTGCGGCAGCGCAAAATGAAACAGTAGCTGATACCGGGCCACCAGACTACCTGACCTACATAAAGTATAATCCCTGGTTTTTACTTCTGGATGGCATGGGAAATGTTCTGAGAGATACCGTATACGCTACCGGCTATTTAAGAGGGGACAATTGTGGTGAGCTGTATAAAGACATGGACGGAGGCTATATAAACATTGGCAACTTTGATTCCCTGTATACAAGCGACCCTTCGGAACCACGAAATTTCCCCGGATATGTGGCGCACCTGGACAGTAATTTTAGAATTACATGGATCACATCCTTCCCGTATGATAGTATTTTGAGCCATCGGCAGCCAGTGATGGTACGACAACTGATGGATAGCAGCTATATAGTAATAGGGGACAATCCGCCCCTATACAAAGGATGGGCAATAAAGATTAGCCACGAGGGAATGATAGTTTGGAACAAATTCTTCGGAAACGATGGCCTTGGCGGCTACTTAAGGGGTATTGCAGAGCGAACGGATGGAAGTATTGTATTTGTTGGGCGTGGTTATGCCTTTCCTTACTGGCATAAAGGAGACGTTTGGCTATTGGGAGTGGACAGTAATGGGTGTGAGGTGGAAGGGTGTGGAATAACAAAAGTGGCACCAGTTAACGCCTCTCATGGCATTGAGGTAGAGATTTATCCGAACCCGGCAATTACACAAATGACCATTTCATCAAATACCAAGATGGCGTCTATTGTCATCACTAACCTTTTAGGGCAGATCGTGTACGAGCATTTATTGAACACTGAGAAAGCAGAGATTGACGTTGCGGACTTACCGAGCGGGATGTACCTTATTAGAGTAAATGAGCCAGATGGGCAGGTGAGGGAAGTAAAGAAGTTTATGAAAGAATAAAAATTAGAGATCTTTTTTCATTGTTCACCTAAAACCGCCCAATAATGACTGTAAGCCAAACATGAGTGCCCGCCCAATTGCCGCCAGATTTTGGCGTTACTTGCTCCCTTTTCCCCAGTTGGGCGTAGTCTCCGACTACGTCCCAGCGGAGCCCAATCTTCAGATTGGCGAATGCACAGAAAGCGTGAATAAAATTCAAATTACACATTGACTTCTCCCAGCGGAGCCCAATCTTCAGATTGGCGAATGCACAGAAAGCGTGAATAAAATTCAAATTACACATTGACTTCCCCGCCAGGTCTCCTCCTTCTGCGACTCCGCGGCAATCAGGAAACTGCAACTTAGTTATTGTATGCGATACTGTTTCAGACTTGCTGCTCGCTCTCGCACTTTCTACTATATACACCACATACCCTCAGCCATTTATCTCCAAAATATTTTACATCATATCCGCTATACGGTATATGATATCGCAAATACGCGACATCATAAAACTTCTATTTTTTACCTTCATTTTTCTGCATGAACTTTGGGCCAAAAAAAGGAAAAATTAAGCGCTCCAAAATCACCAGCCAGCACTTTGCGAACTTTTGCCTCCCTTATGCCCTTGGTGGTTTAAAACCTGGCGTCTTGGCGGTTAAAC
>CAINOM010000319.1 GCA_903851455.1 uncultured Bacteroidota bacterium
ATTATTGCTCCCGTACCTATAAAAGCCAGTGCGCACACAAGGTGGAGGGTGGTGACCTGGTGTGGTTTTACTTTTTCCTCTACCAGCGGCAGATCATATACCATGGCGCAAAGGTAAGGAAAAGCCCAAAGACACCCCAAAACGCTAAAGGGGCAAGCGTTATTAATGACCGACCATGAGAGGAGGTATTACAGCGGCAGTGCGTATTGTGCATTAGTGCCATCTCCGGGAAGCTTTACGTCGAAGTCTTTAAGGCCCTTTGCAATATCTCCCTGCAGCTCCAGCCGTCCTCCGTCTACCATTTTGCGTAGCCGCCAGCCCAGGTACACATCGCCGGTGGGTATGTTGTACCGGGTGAGGGCCTGGTTCACAACCTTTGACGCTTTCTGAAACTGGTGCGAACAAAAGCTGATGAGCTGGTTGTCATAGTGTTCTTCGCTTTTCGATAACAGCCTTTTACCGCCTTCGTGTACGCGAATGCCGGCATTTTCTGCCTGTAGCTTACGCCACTCCTCGCCATCGGTCTCCAGCTCCGCAAAGGTTACCGGGCGGGCCAGTCGCCGGGCTTTGATGAGTTCTTTAGGCTGAATGTCGCCTATGCTTTTAGGATAGAATACTTTTCCATTTTCATCAAGGAACGGGAGACCGGCAATGTTGATCACATACAGGCGCCCAAGGTATTTTCCGAGATACTTTAGCTTCCAATAATAAGTGCAGATATCAGCGGGCCACGGAGCCTGCCAGAGCCATATTTTTGCGTCTTCGTTTTTTGAAAGTTCGTTGCCTGTTTCCAGCAAGCGCTCCAGGTCGTCTACCTGTATTGGGTTTTTCTCATTGGTGACTACCTGCTGCCAGAAGGCGCTGCGCATCTCGGAAAATTTCTGCCCTTCCTCTTTTTGCAGCGGACCTACACTCAGCACATCTTTCATTATCACCACTTCTCCCTCCATTGTGCTTTCCGATGCAATCGCTTCCCTTAGTGGTGCTGCAGCTATATCTCCTGTTACTATATGGTAAATCATGCGGCAAATGTATTAATGGAAATGGGAATTTGGTTCTATGACCGGGCTCAGTATGACAAAAAAAGTGGGAGTTTGGATTGTTCTTTAATCAATTGTGCTAAAAGCCTCATTAACTCCGAAGAGTAGGATCGTTATCGGCATCGGCATCGGTATTGGTATTGGTATTGGGGGTGCCTAATCCAAACTCGTTATTTTCTGCAACAGCCTCTTCCACGTACTTAAGGACGATCTGGTCGAAAACATCGCCCATGTGGAATAAGACACTAACTGCTATGGGTACCACCACGATCGGGATATTCCATTCAGCCAGTTTGGCGAGGTGCAGGTGCAGGCGGGCAGCGTCTTTCTCGGTCGTCACGATGACCTTGTTGTCAACTTTCCAGTTATCGTGCGCACTTTTTATTTCTTCCAGGTCCTGCGATACGAAATAATGATGATCCTGGTAAGTGAGGGTATGCACGTCTTCAGCGCTGTTTTTCAGATAGGCGATCAAGGGCTCCGGGCGGGCAATACCACAAGCCAGGACGATATGTTTGCCCGAAAGTTGTACCAGCTCGTTGCTGATCATATCATATGGGGTATCGTAATGGATGCCGGTAAAAAACACCTGCTGTCCCGGCAGCGGAGCAATGTGCTTTTTTATTTCATCTGCCTGTGCTTCTGTCACGTTCATGGGGCACTTGGAAACGATGATGACGTCGGCCCGTTTGTAGGCGTTCCGGTTCTCACGCAGGCTGCCGAAGGGCAGGATAAAATCTTTATAAAAGGGGCGCGAATAATCGGTGATAAGAATGTTCAATCCCGCTTTCACGGAACGATGCTGGTAGGCATCGTCCAGTATGATCACGTCCACTTCGGGGCGACGCTGCAGCAGCGCAGGTATGCCGATCATCCTGTCTTCGGCAACGCTCACAACGAGGTCCGGAAACTTAATATGGTATTGCATGGGTTCATCACCTATGCGCAAC
>CAINOM010000320.1 GCA_903851455.1 uncultured Bacteroidota bacterium
CCACTACTAAAACAGATACTGTAAAGGTGGAGGGCTTCGACAGCTCATTTAATGTAATGGCGCAGTCCTTTGCCGACCTCCAGATGCTGCGCTACCAGGTGCCGGGCTTCAATGGCCTCAGCCTGCAACAGAAGAAACTGGCCTATTACCTCTACGAGGCCGGGCTCAGTGGCCGCGACATGATCTATGACCAGAAGAGCAAGTACGGACTAACGGTGCGCAAAACGCTGGAAACAGTTTACGGCACCTACAAAGGCGATAAGAACAGCGAAGACTGGAAGAAGTTCGAAGTCTACTGTGGCAGGTTTTGGTTCAGCAATGGCAACCACCACCACTATAGCAACGAGAAATTTCTTCCTGAGTGCTCGGCAGACTATTTTGCCGGCATCGTGAAGGCAAGCGATACCACGCAATTGCCCAAAAACACCGGTGAGAGTACAGATGCATTCCTTGCACGGATCAAGCCGATCGTTTTTGATCCGAAGGTTGAACCAAAGGTGGTAGATCTTCGGCCGAACATCGATAACATCACCAACTCGTCTAACAACTTCTATGAAGGCGTAACACAGAAAGAAGTGGAAGACTTCTATGCTAAGTTCGATACCAAGGACAGCGCTCCTGCATGGGGGCTCAACAGCAAGCTGGTAAAGGAGAATGGAACAATAACAGAACATACCTGGAAGAGCGGCGGCATGTATGGTGCTGCAATTGACAAGATCATATACTGGCTGGAAAAAGCATCTGCTGTAGCAGAAGACGATGTTCAGAAAAAATCGCTCGACCTGCTTGTGCAATACTACAAAACCGGCGATCTGAAGATATGGGGCCAATACAACATCGCCTGGGTACATTCCGGATCGCGCATAGATGCAGTCGTTGGCTTTATCGAAGTATACCTCGACGCCATCGGCAAGAAGGGTAGCTTCGAAAGCACCATATCATTGAAAGATATGGAAGAGACAAAACGCATAGAAGCTATTGCCAACCAGGCGCAGTGGTTTGAAGACAATTCGCCTATTATGCCCAAGCACAAAAAGAAAACGGTAAAGGGCATAACCGGTAAAGCAATAACTGTAATCGTAGAGAGCGGGGATGCTGCCCCAAGCACACCTATTGGCATCAACCTGCCGAACGCGGAATGGATACGCAAAGAACATGGCTCTAAATCGGTTTCGCTGTCTAACATTATCCACTCGTATAACGTAGTAGGCGCGAAAAGCGGCATGATCGATGAGTTCGGCGGCAACGATACCGTTGTGGCGCGCATGAAAAAGTATGGTGCCCTGGCCAGCGATCTGCATACCGATATGCACGAGTGCATAGGTCATGCATCAGGCCAGATAGACAGCGGTGTGGAGACAACCGACAAAACACTCAAGAACTACGCAAGCTGCCTCGAAGAAGCCCGTGCAGACCTTGTAGGCCTGTACTACATAATGGACAAGAAGCTGGTAGACATTGGCGTAATGCCCGACATCGAAGTAGGTAAGGCCGGCTATGACAACTATATGATGAACGGCCTGATGACCCAGCTCACACGCCTGAAACCCGGAGAGCAGCTCGAGGAAGCGCACATGCGCAACCGTGCACTTATAGCACACTGGGCTTATGAAAAAGGCAAGAAAGACAACGTTGTCGCCTTTGTGACAAGGAACGGAAAGACCTATGTGCAGGTGAACGATTACAACAAGCTCCGCGACCTTTTCGGCCAATTACTCAAGGAGATACAGCGCATCAAGTCAGAAGGTGACTACAAGGCAGGCAAAGACCTCGTTGAGAACTATGGTGTAAAGGTGGACGCAAAGCTGCACAAGGAAATTCTGGAGCGCTTCGCAAAGCTGAACATCAAGCCATACCGCGGCTTCATTCAGCCTAAACTCGTACCCGTAATGAACGGCAACGACATCAGCGATGTGAAGATCGAATACCCCGACAACTTCTTCACTCAAATGTTGGAATACGGCAAAACCTACGGTTTCCTGCCTGTGAAGAATTAATACAAATCATCTAAGAAATCATGGCCACTCTATACAAGGGTGGCTATTTTTTTGCTAAACAAATTTCTTGCACAAAGCAATCTGCTCATTGGAAAATGAAAGTGCGCTACACCTCCCCTCCTGTTTTTAGGAGGGGATGACCGTTGCCAGCAACGGTCTGGGGTGGTTGGCTCGCACCGAACAATCTGCCCAGATACCTCATCCCAACTCTCACTGTAATTCTTTCCAGTTACGATCGTCATTCGTCTCATAGACTTCATGATCTGCTACTTTTATCGATCGGCTGAACCCCATATCGTCATAATAGGCGATTACCTTTTTTCCGTCAAGCATTCCGGGAACAAAAGGAGGCACCTTTTGCATCAGATCGTTTATCTTACCGAATATGATCTGCTGATCTTTCTTGTCAATACTTGTTATCCTTGACGAATCCATGATGAGACTTTCGCGGATAAAATACCTGTTGCTCTTTCTCACATTCTCGTATTCATAGTAAACTATCTTACCTTTTTCATCGATTATTAGATTATTAATGATAAGGCAATAATAACCATCATCCATTTTGGCAAAGTCGCTTTTCAAATTATGCATCAGGTATTCCCACAGGTCGGAATTGCTACCGGCGAAATAGGGTTCCTTTAACGTATTCCCTTTGAAATCATGGTGATAAATTGGTTTGCCGTTCATTTTTACAAGCTGATTGGCAGCGGTCTCTATCATTGTGTGCTCTTTGCCGGTAACGGGATCAGTCGTCAATATTGTGTCAGCATGGAATTTACGCAATTCAAATTTATTGCCTCGGTATGTGACTGTATTCCCGTTCTTCACAAACTTCTGCGAAAAACTATTCTTTGAAAAGCACACAATGCACACCAGTGCCAACGGCACGAATACGAGCATTTTTGTTCTGGCTGCTGCGGTCGATTTTCTTGTTAGCATAACGATCCTATTTTTTATGGGTGAACGATTAAATGAATGAGAAATAGATGGGGCTGTTTGCAGCAGCGCTTGCTCTATGAGGAACTTCCCATAAAACTGCGGCTTCGCTTTGCCGGTCTTATCTGCCTGATATTCATGCTGCATCATCAGCCGCTTCTGGTATACATACACCAGCGGGTGAAACCAGAATGCGATCTTCGCCACCTGCATCAGCAGCACATCTAAAAAGTGAAGCAGCAGTCCGTGCATTTGCTCGTGGGCTATGATGGTATCCCACTCTTCCTGCGTATACCTATCGCGCTTACTTACAAACACTAAGTTGAACAAAGAGAACGGGCTATAGTCTTTCCCCGTTTCAACGATCACGCAGGAACCTTGGCGATAGCGGTTTCCCGCGCGGTACAATCTTGCAATCCTTACAACCTCTGCTATCAACAACAATACGGTTACCAGCACTCCGGCCACGTATACATAACCAAGATATAGCTCCCAATTTATTACGCCCGACGATGGTGCCGCCGCCGCAACAATTGTCTCCTTTGCCGATATCACACGCTCCACAGGCCGTTGCAGCGCGGCATTGTACAGCGCACCATCATCCTGCCATTGCCACAGCGGCAGCAGCGCCCCAAGCAGAAAGGTAAGCAACAGGTAAAATCTGTTATACCCATGATAACTCTCCCTGCGCAGGAACACATCAAACAGTACCAGGCTGATCAGCCATATCGCCGTTGCATTTAAAAGATATTGTAGCATACTACCTATTTTTTAGGATTATCAATCGACTTCATCAGTTCATTAAGTTCCTTCAGGTTCATATCCTCGCTCTGCACCAGGAAGCTCACCAACTTTTTAGGCGAGCCGCCAAAGTATTTTTCCACCAGGCTTTTTACGCCATGTTGTGCATACTCTTCCTTCGTTACTATGGGGAAATACTCGTGCGTCTTGCCATAGGCTTTGTGCCCCACAAACTCTTTCTTCTCAAGTATGCGCACCACAGATGAGATCGTACTGTGCGGCATATCCGGGTCGCCCAGTTTGTCTATAATGTCGCGCACCACGCAGCGCTCCAGCTGCCAGATGATGTGCATTACTTCTTCCTCAGCCTTAGTTAGTGTAGGTAATGTCATTTTCCGTTTCATAACGTAAATCTACGTTACAAAACTGAAAAACCAAATTTATTTATAAGAGTGTGGGAAAATTCAATCTATTTTGAGTAGTAAATACTACGGTTGTTCACCCTGAAGTACGCCTTCCAGATATCTTTATCATTCACAAAAGCCGGGCTCTTGCCCTTGTGGTCATTGTCATTGGCAGGAATAAAATTCGCCTCGTCCATTACGGTACACAGTCTTTTAAATATGGCTAACTGCACATCCAAAGCCAGTGGGTTCGCTCCCGAAGAATCCCGTATCTCCTCATACCTGAAGTAATCCACCTTACCCTTCACACCCACCAGGATATCCCGCAGGTTAAGCGTGTAGTTGCCATCAGGTATTTTATTGAGTTCGTCTGCAATACCGTTAAACAAATAGTCATGAAAAATCCACTCACCTTTGTATTGCGGCTCGTTGCCATTTACCTGCACCTTGGCGCCGTTTACTTTTACCGGCCTGGCAATGGTGATTGCTCTGTGTACAACCGTATCAGCACCCCTATCCTGGTCCAGCTTAAAGTCACCCGCCTTTACCTTAGAAAACTCAATGGCCACGCCCTTGCGCACCACCTTATCACCATTTCTCTGGAAGGTTTGAGATTTGCTTGCCAGTGACATGCACGTCAACAGGAGAATAGAGAAAAACTTTGCGTTGCTCATCTTATGGTCTGTTTATGTAAAAGGCTGCAAGGGCTAATAATGTCTTGAAAATATATACCAATTGATGTTTGGGCATTACCTCAAAGTAACCAAACACAAGTTAATAAATCCAATAAAAAATCAAAAGACAAAAGCCGGCGTTAACCGGCTTTTAAAAAGATATTCCTCCTGTGTACGTGACTCCTCCCCCTCCTTCGGAGAGGGCCGGGGAGAGGTCTACTGTCCCTTGAATTTCTTCACCGCCGCAGTAAGCCTTGGCACTATGTCCATAGCATCACCCAGCACACCATAGTCTGCCGCCTTAAAGAATGGCGCCTCAGGGTCTTTATTGATCACCACAATGGTCTTCGATCCGTTCACACCGGCAAGGTGCTGTATGGCGCCAGATATACCCACTGCTATATACAGGTTCGGACGGATAGTACCACCCGTCTGGCCTACGTGCTCATTGTGCGGGCGCCAGTGACTGTCAGCCACCGGGCGACTGCACGCCAGCGCTGCGCCCAGCTCCTTCGCCAGGTCTTCCAGCACATACCAGTTTTCCGGGCCCTTCAGGCCGCGGCCACCGCTCACTACCAACTCAGCTTCGCTCAACGGCACACTGCCACTCGCCTTGCTCACCTCTACTACTTTTATCGAGAAGTCTTTGTCTTCAAAAGTCACATCCAGGTTCTCTACCGTTGCGCTGCCCTCGCCTTTTACTACAGGATAGGTATTCGGCATCAGCGTGATCACCTTCACATCACTCGTCACATTCACAAAAGCAAATGCCTTGCCGCTGAACACATTCTTCTTTACCACAAACCCCTTGCTCAGGTCAGGGTAAGAAACAGCGCCCGCCACCAGGCCCGCCTTCAGGCGAGCAGCCAGCCTCGGCGATACCGCCTTGCCCACCGTATCATGCAATCCCACGATCACCTTAGCCCCTTCCTTAGCCGCCGCAGCCAGCATCACCTTGGTATACGCCCGGCTGTTGAAATCATTCAGCCGTGCATCCGTAGTGTGCAGCACCTTGCTAGCGCCATACTGGCCCAGCTCCTGCATCGCAGTATTGTCGGCATTACCCACCGCCACAGCCGTCACCGTAGTGC
>CAINOM010000321.1 GCA_903851455.1 uncultured Bacteroidota bacterium
CCCTCTCCTGCGCGCTCAGTCGCTTTCTGATTTTGTAATACCAAAGTCGGAGATTGTCATAAATGAGGGCGATAACAAGTGTGATGGCGGCAATAATAAGTATGCGGAATTTGATCTTTACAAAAAGGAAACCGCCCACGATACACCCCAGGAAGAAGAAAGAAATGATGACGCACCGTAATCCAATGCTGCGAAGCAGGCGCGCGCGCTGGCCTTCTTCTTTATAGAAAAACAGTTGTGATAGTTCGATACCCAGGTCGGTAAACAAACCAGTCAGATGTGTGGTGCGCACTGCAGAATTTGATATTTTGCTCACCATAGAATTTTGCAAGCCCATGGCAAACAATAAAACGCAGGCCATCGCCGGAATGGAGGCACCTCTAAGCAAAAGCGCATCGCCATAAATACCGAGGAAAAGCAGCAACAATATCTCCAGGAACATTGCTGCGTTATGTGGTGAATTGCTGTCGCGGTGCGTAAAAAACTCTGTGAGCAAACTGGAAACGAAAGACCCAAACAGGAACGCAAGGATATAAAGCAGAAAATAAATACCGGATAGGTTTTTCTCTTTTACTATCCCCTCGGCAAAGTAGGCGAAATGCCCGGTAACATTCGTGGTCAGAACACCCAACGCAAGCACGCCACAGATATTAACCAGCCCGGCAATAAACGACAAAAAGGTGGCTAACCGGAAGTTATGCTGAAATGTGCGTGCCTTACCCTTGTGTCTGAACATATGCTCTTATCTACCCCTTCACCTGCGCTTCAACGACAGACAAGGCTATGATGTTCACTATCTGCCGCACTGTGCTGCCGAGCTGTAGTACATAGACCGGTTTTCTGAGTCCCAACAATATAGGGCCTACGGCTTCAGCTCCGCCCAATTCCTGTAAAAGGTGATAGGCAATATTGCCGGCAGCAAGGTTTGGGAATATCAGTACGTTGGGAGATTCATTCACCAAGTCGGAGAACGGATAATTTTCTTTCAACAGCTCTTTGTTGAACGCCACACCTGGCTGCATCTCACCATCTATTACCAGATCGGGATGAGATTCCTTGATGCGCGCCACAGCATTGCGCACAAGGCCTGCCTCCGGCGACATATTACTGCCGAAATTGGAATAGGACAGCATGGCAATGCGCGGCTTTATGTTGAAATTGGTCACCACGTTTGCGGTAAGCAGCGTGATGTCGATCAGCTCATCTTCGGTAGGGTTAAAATTAAGTGTAGTGTCTGCAAAGAACATCGGGCCTTTTTTGGTGAGCATGATGTACATGCCCGCCACACGTTTTGCACCCGGTGCCATGCCGATGATCTCTAATGCGGGTCTTATGGTATCAGGATATTTGCGTGTGAGACCCGAGATCATGGCGTCAGCCTCGCCGCCGTTCACCATCATGCAGCCATAGTAAGTGCGCTCGCGCATGGTTTTCTTTGCCTCGTACAGATTATAGCCACGGCGTTTGCGCATTTCAAAAAAGGCAGCGCCGTATTCACAACGACGGGCCTCGGTGTCGTCGCTTTTCGGATCTATTATTTCCACATTGTCGAGGTGGAGGCCATTTTCGGCTATCAAAGCGGCTATACGCTCCTTATTGCCCAGTAAAATAGGAATGGCTATGCCTTCATCCTTGGCTATCTGGGCGGCCTTAAGAATTTTTATGTTCTCGGCCTCAGCGAATACAACGCGTTTCGGCGCCTGCTTGGCTTTGTTGATAATATACTTCAGCAGGTTATCATCCGAGCCAAGGCGACGGTTCAGTTCGGCCTCATACTCGTTCCAGTCGGTAATAGGCTTTCTGGCCACACCGCTCTCTATAGCTGCTTTGGCCACTGCTGTTGATACACGAACCAGGAGCCTTGGGTCCATTGGTTTAGGTATGATGTAGGTTGGGCCATAGATGAGCGTAGTATTGTTGTATGCCACATTGACGATATCCGGCACCGGCTCTTTTGCCAGCGCGGCAAGCGCTTTTACCGCGGCCAACTTCATTGCTTCGTTTATACTGCCGGCGCGCACATCCAGAGCGCCGCGGAAAATGTACGGGAAGCCGAGCACATTATTTACCTGGTTGGGGTAGTCGCTGCGGCCTGTGGCCATGATCACATCGGGACGCGCCGCCATGGCATCTTCGTAAGTTATTTCGGGGTCCGGATTGGCCAATGCAAATACAATTGGTTTTGCCGCCATCGATTTTACCATATCCTGTGTTACCAGGTTCTTTTTAGACAGGCCTATGAAGACGTCTGCATCCTTCATTGCTTCTGCCAGATCCATGGCTGCACTATCATGGGCAAACTGCTGTTTGTATACATCTAAGTCAGTGCGGCTCTTTGTGATCAGGCCCTTGCTGTCGAACATATACATGTTCTCCACCCTGGCTCCCAATGCAAGGTAAATTTTGCAACAGGATATAGCCGAGGCACCGGCTCCACTGATCACGATCTTAACATCGGCCAGTTTCTTTTTTACAATTTCAATAGCATTGAGCAATGCAGCACCACTAATGATCGCCGTACCATGCTGGTCATCGTGCATGATCGGTATGTTCAGCTCCTTCTTGAGCCGGGTCTCTATTTCAAAGCACTCAGGAGCCTTTATATCTTCCAGGTTAATACCGCCAAAGTAGGTTCCAATGCCTTGACCACTTTTACAAAATCATCTATATCCCTGACGTTCAACTCGATATCAAACACATCTATGTCGGCATATATTTTGAATAAAAGTCCCTTCCCTTCCATCACCGGCTTGGATGCCAGCGGCCCTATATCCCCCAGGCCGAGCACAGCCGTACCATTGCTGATAACCGCTACCAGGTTGCCTTTCGCGGTGTAGCGGTATACATCTTCGGGGTTAGCAAATATCTCCATGCATGGCTCGGCAACGCCGGGCGAATAGGCCAATGCAAGATCGCGCTGTGTCTTCGTCTCCTTGGTAGGAACTACCTCGATCTTTCCCGGCCTTCCTTTCTCGTGATATTCCAGCGCGTCTTCCTTCCTTATCAATTGTGCCATTTTTCTTTTCAGTTGAGCTTACTAAGATACAAATAAGGCGAGGAAAAGTAGTATCGGGCTATAAAAAGTAATTTCCTAATTTTGAATAAAATAAACTGATGAACAGCGCGGGAACAGCAGTATTAACGGATAAAACACTATACGATGACTGTCTCATCAGTTCGTGCATTAAGCGATTATTCAAAGGACATACGAAAAGCAGGGAGCTGCCACAATACATTATCTGCAATGAGGTAGCCGGTATCAGGAACGAGCTGGGACGGTTAAACACACACAAAACTATTGAGTTGTCATACGATTACCTTTCTGCCATGGAGCAATCGCTGCCCGGCGCGGGTTTCCGATATGTTGTGTTCCATAAAAACAGTGCCCCGATCCTTTTCTGTTATTTCCAGACGTTCACACTGACCTCGAAAAACTTTAACCTGAATAATAATAAGCCATTCATAAAGGGGATCGTTCATTTTTTTCTTGATCTGAAAAAGATAAAGGCTCTTATCGCCGGCAATGCATTGCGAAACGAAACGCCCTGTTACTGCTACGACAGCTCCGTTATTAACGGAAACGAAGCGACGGAACTGATCGCATCTGCTGCGGAAAAAATTGCGGCGGACGAAAAGATCACGGCTGTGTTATTAAAGGACATTCCTGCGTCCGGCCATACAATGAAATGGCTTTCCGCACACGGATATACGGCACCAATGGCTGACAGGCTGATGACCCTGGCCATGAACAAGGAGTGGGCATCGCTTCCCGGCTACGTATCAGCGCTATCCCGCAAATACAAGACCCGTGCAAACAAAATACTCGCTTTGCGTGATGGCTTGAGCATTGAAGCACTGAACGAAAAAACGGTTACGGCTAACCAACGCCAGATGAACCGCCTGTATAAGAACGTGGTGGAAAATCAGCCATTCGCCCTCACCTCCGTTGGTGAAGACCATTTTGCGAAACTGAAAGCACTTTACAAAGATGATTTCGAGATCTTCGGCTTTTTCGCGGATAAGAAACTCATTGCTTTTTACAGTGCGTTTGTCACACCGGCTGCTTATGAGATCTATTATGTCGGGTTTGACTACCAGCTTAATGACCAGTACCAGCTTTATTTCAACATTTTATTTTCCGGCGTGGAACGCGCAATATCGCTGGGCAAGGGCCAACTGAAGCTTGGCAGGACCTCATTCGATTCAAAAGCGAGCCTTGGTGCGAAACCCGTAGAGATAAGCTACTTCATCAAAACCATGAATATCCCCACAGTCGCCATTAACTGGTTTGTCAACTACTTCTCCGCAATGGAAGACGGGAAATGGAAGCTCCGCAACCCGTTGAAATAATACCCAGGCTACAAAACCAGTTACGCTTCAGGTGAAGCCTTAACGCGGTCAGCCTCCTTTATGGCGTAAAAACTGTTTGCCTGGGTGAGGCATGTGACTGTGAGATCATTGATACACACATGTGCGGGCAGTGAGGCACAATACCAGGCTATATCGGCAATGTCAGTGGCCTGCAAAGCATTTACATCTGCATAAACACTTTTCGCACGTTCGGCATCCCCGTGAAAGCGCACATTGGAGAATTCTGTTTCAGCCATGCCGGGATTGATAGCCGTCACTTTTATCCCGTACGGCAACAGGTCAATACGCATAGACTGATTGAGTGCATCGACCGCAAACTTCGTTGCGCAGTATACGTTGCCATTTTTATACACGGTTTTGCCGGCAGTGGACCCGATGTTTATGATATGCCCTTTGGAGCGGCTGCGCATCATAGGTGCTATCTGCCGTGTTACGTAGAGTAACCCTTTCAGATTGGTATCGATCATCGCCTCCCAATCATCGATATCACCTTCATCGATAGAGGAAAGTCCGGACGCAAGTCCGGCATTGTTCACCAACACGTCTATGTGCGGCACCTGCGCTTTTAACTTATCCATAGCGATCGCCACCTGGCCTCTATCCCTGACATCAAAGGTCAGCGTTACTACATTTCCGCCATATTGCTTTTCCAGCTCGCTCTTTAATTCGGCCAACCGCTCCTCACGGCGACCGGTGATACAAACCGTATAGCCTTCTTTTGCAAACCGTGTAGCTATTGCCTTGCCAAAACCAGATGTGGCGCCTGTGACCAGGATGATCTTCTCCATATAGTGTGTATTCGATGTAAAGATAAGCAAACAAAAAACGGGCACTGTAAATGGTACCCGTTTTCAAAAGTAGTATTATTCCAGCCTTATGCCGATATAGGATGTTTTATCTTTTTCTTATCGAGATGGGCTTCCCAGTCTTTCAGTTGTGCACCTTTCAGTACCCTTGGGAATTTGCTCATGGCTCCTTCTTTGCCCTTTGCCCTCAGATAATCTATGAACACACTTTCGGGCACTATTTCTAAAAATATCTCCTTCAGCGCCGAAGTGCGCTCCACTTCATAGTCGTCGTTAAGTTTGCAAAGTGTTTGGTCGAGCATTGTTTTTAACTGCTCCGCGTCTACGTTAGGATTGTCACAGCCGATATACCACTGATGGGCGAAGAGACCGTCATGCTTTAACCCGGCGACCGCGAACTCGCGGATGGTGATGTTCAGCTTCTTAGATACAGTTTCGATGGCCTTGTTCATATTATCTACGGACATGTGCTCACCGCAAAGGCTTAAGAACTGCTTGGTTCGTCCTACGATGGCTATCTCATGCTCAGTGGCGTTGGTAAATCTTACCACATCACCTATGAGGTAGCGCCAGGCACCGGCACAAGTGCTCAGTACCACGGCGTACTCCACCGCTTCCTGCACCTCGCTTACTTTGTATATGGACGGATTGGCCCTGGGATTACCCTCTTCATCAAAATTTTCCTCGTTGAATGGTATGAATTCGAAGAATATACCTGCATTCAAAACCAGTTTGATACCTGCATCTGGCCGGGCCTGGAAGCCGAATGAACCCTCTGATGCCATGTAGGTCTCAATAAACGTTACCTTCTTTTTACCCCAGAGTTTCTTAAAGCTCTCGCGGTATGGTTCCATTGATACGCCTCCGTGTATATACACGCTCAGGTTAGGCCATATCTCATGTATGTTCTTTACTTTATGATGCCTGATCACCCGCTCCAATACGATCTGTACCCATGCAGGTACGCCACAGATGGTACCTACATCCCACTGGTCCGCCTTTTCCACGATCAGCTTTATGCGGTCTTCCCATTTCGGGCGTTTTGAGATGCGCTGGCCCGGCTTGTACAACAGCGAAGACATCCAGCGGGGCATGTTCTTGGCACTAATGCCGCTCATGTCGCCTTCATAGTACTCGCCTTTTTCGAACAAGGAAGTTGTACCGCCCAGCATCAAAATCCCTTTTTCAAAGGCAACGGGTGGGATCTCGAAATTAGCCATGCTGTATAGCTGCTTGAACCCTACCTTTTTGATGGACTTGATCATATCCTGCGTAACAGGTATATGCTTGCTGGCCGACTCCGATGTGCCGGAGCTGAGGGCGAAATACTTCACCTTGCCCGGCCAGGTCACGTTTTCCTCTCCGTTCTGGCAGCGAAACCACCATTTGTCATGCATGTCGGAGTAGGTATGTATGGGTACCCGCTCACGGAAAGCCTTCATGAAGTCTATTTCCTTGCTGAGTATATCACCAAAACCATAATGTTTCCCGAATGCCGTGTATTGACCTCGCTCCAGTAACTGGCGTAGCGCATGGCGTTGGTATGTTTGCGGTGTTGCCACCGGTAAGTTGAACTGTTTCCGAAGTTGAAGTGAGCGAGATATCAGATTCCCTAACAATGCCATTGATACTCCTTAGTTATTTGTAATTTAAACGGCAAATTTACATTTTCCTGTGTTAAAGTAGTGGTAAGTTAATTAATTAAATGTAGGCCCGCAAGCTGATAAGTGTGTCATTTCCAGATGACCGGTCTTTTTTGTTTCAGGGAATAAACGCTAAACTTGCAGCTGATATTCTTGCAATGTTCAATTGGAAAACGGTATTAGGATTCATTTTATTGTTTGCCGGCATCATCGGCCTGTATACTATTTTGGGTAACCACGTAAAGTCAAGCCCTATTGCGGCTGAAACCGGGTGCGTGATATGGATGGGGGTAGGCATATTGTTTGTGATAAGAGGTATGGGCAACGGGGATAAACAATGAATAGAACATGCACAGCCGTACGCATAAAAAATTACCTGAAACTGTACTTTATTTCTCATCTTTAAATCGTGGTGCTTACCTTTGCGCCCACAAATAATGGTACAGGTAGAAATTATAAATAAGTCACCACATCAACTGCCCGCTTACCAGACGGAAGGCGCGAGCGGAATGGACCTGAGAGCCTGGCTGCAGGAGCCTGTGACCCTGGCGCCGATGGAGCGGAAACTGGTACCTACGGGCCTCTATATAGCTCTGCCAAAAGGACTGGAAGCGCAGATACGCCCACGCAGCGGCCTGGCCATAAAAAAAGGACTTACCCTCATCAATACACCCGGCACTATAGACAGCGACTACCGTGGCGAGATCATGGTGCCGATGGTAAACCTATCGGGCGAGAAACAAATCATAACCGATGGCGAACGTATAGCCCAAATGATCGTGGCGAAGTATGAACAAGTAGCATGGCAGCATGTAACGTTGCTGGAAGATACCACACGCGGAGCTGGCGGGTTCGGGCATTCGGGAGCACACTAGGAAATTTATTTATTAAAAATATTATTGGTCAATCACAAATACCAGAAAATGAACATAATTATTCCAATGGCGGGCATGGGCAAGCGTATGCGCCCCCACACACTTAAAACGGCTAAACCATTATTGCCTGTCGCAGGCAAGCCGATCGTGCAGCGCCTGGTTGAAGACATCATAGCCACCTGCAACGAAAAAGTGGACGAAATAGCATTTGTCATAGCGCCCGACTTCGGAAAAGAAGTAGAGCAGCATCTGTGCAAAGTAGCCGAGACACTTGGCGCTAAAGGAAAGATATGCTACCAGGAAACGCCGCTTGGCACTGCACACGCAATATTGTGCGCCGGCGAATCGCTGACCGGAAATGTATTCATCGCCTTTGCGGACACACTGTTCAAGGCTACATTCAGCATTGACAAAAACAAGGATGCCATCATCTGGACACAAAAAGTGGAAGACCCCCGGGCGTTTGGCGTAGTAAAGCTGAACGATAAGGGCGAAATAGAAGCCTTTGTAGAAAAGCCGCAGGAGTTTGTTTCTGACCTTGCTATTATCGGTGTTTATTACTTTAAGGATGGTGACAATCTGAAAAAAGAACTGCAGCGCCTGATAGATAACAAAATAATGCTGAAAGGTGAATACCAGATCACCGATGCTATGGAGCACATGCTGCAAAACGGCATGAAGTTCTATACCGGCCAGGTTGAAGAGTGGCTGGATTGCGGCAATAAAGATGCGACGGTGTACACCAACCAGCGAATACTGGATATTAAGCGCAATATAGAGAATCTGGTTTCGGCAAGTGCTGTTATTGATCAGTCAGTTATCATTCCGCCATGCTATATAGGCGACGGCGTGGTGGTGCGGAACTCGGTGGTAGGTCCATTTGTGTCGCTGGAAAAAGGAGTGACCGTTGAAGATTCCCGTATCACGAACAGTATCATCCAGGTAGATAGCATTGTTAAAAATGCATCTATCAATAATTCTATGTTGGGGAAAAGTGTAACTTACATGGAGAAACCGAAAGAGCTAAGCCTTGGTGATTACTCTACACAGCTTTAAAAAAGTCTTGGTTGTTTCTTTTTGATTAGGCGTGGTTCTTTCCCCGGCGTGGCTTTTATGGTGTTGAGGGGCAAATTATTTTAAATGAGGTTATCGCTGTTCACATACTTTGTTTTTATTTCCTGCACCTGCGGCTTTATGCGGCATGGGTATGCCCAGAGAGATAATCCGGATTCGGTACTTAATGCCAACATGACCGCGCTCACCAAGCCGGATAACATTTACTTTGACGGCATCAAGGCCAAGATACAGAACGACCCGCAGCACGCCCGTGAGCTATTTGAACAGTTTGTAGCCCTGAAGCCCGATGTGGGCGCTGGCTACTATGAGCTGTCGAAGCTGTACTATAATGATAAGAAAACAGATAAGGCTGAGGCGGACATCAAGAAGGCAATAGCGCTGGAGCCGACTAACAAGTGGTATAAGGAGCAGTATGCATCTATCCTGGCTGAGGTAGGAAACTTCCTTGAAGCAGCTAAGATAATCGGCGAGCTATGCACCAGTGACCCCACCGACGACGAATACCCTAAAATGGCAGCGGAGTACTTTGAGCGGGCGCAGAAGTTTGCCGAGGCGATAAAGTACGTAGACCTGGCAATACAGCGCGGTGATGATGACGAAGACCTGTATATGCACAAGGTGCAGCTATACCTGGAAATGAACAATGCTGACAAGGCTGCGGCAGTGATCAATGATCTGCTGTCAAGGGACCCGCACAATGGCAAGTACTACAAGCTGCTGGGTGAGCTCTACGACAACAATAAGGAGCCGAAGAAAGCTACCGAAGTATTTAACAAAGCTGTCAAAGAACTGCCTGATGATCCACAGGTGCAGATAGGTGTGGCGGAACACTATCTGAAGCTGGGAGATACAGCGGCCTATATCGTCAGTGTAAAGAAGGCGATCTTCAACCCTGACCTTGATGCACAAATGCAGCTTGACCAGTTGGGCACGTACATACAGACTCTACCGAACGACTCTATACTCAGAACTGATGGCCTGCCCATCATGCGGCGGCTGGCGGCAATGCACCCGATTGATGCGCAGGTTCTGTCTGTGTTTGGTGAGTTCCTGGACATGAACAACAAGCGCGACAGCGCTGTAATGGCCTACAAAACTTCACTCGCCATTAAGCCCGCGGACTTCAACGTATGGAAGAAGCTGCTGGACGACTACACAGACAAGCCAAGCGCAGACTCACTGGTAAAGTATTCTGATAAAGCAATACGCCTGTTCCCAAACCAGGCTATAACCAGCTACTACAGCGCACTGGCCTATTCTAACAAGAAAGACTTTCCGCGCGCGATAAAGGCCATCAACAGAGCAATAGACGCGCAGCCCGAGACCAACAAGCCAGTGATCTCCGAGATGTATGCACTGCTGGCGGACATCTACCACATCACCAAGCAGGACGACCTTTCGGACCAGGCATTTGAGAAGGGGCTGAGTATAGATCCCGGAAACTCCGGCCTGCTCAATAACTACAGCTACTACCTCTCTGAGCGTGGTAAGAAATTGGACGAGGCCGAGAAGCTCTCCAAACGAACGCTGGACATAAGGCCGTCATATCCAACATACCAGGATACCAATTGCAGGATACTGTATAAGAAGGGCGAGTATGAAAAGGCTAAGACCTTTGTGCAGAAGGCGATAGACCTGTCGGGAGCGGGAGCGGACGCGACTTTGTATGATCATATGGGCAACATTTATTACAAACTGAATAATAAGGAAAAGGCGGCGGAGTACTGGAGAATGTCGAAGGAGAAAGGTGGAGATGACCCGCAGCTGGATAAAAAAATAAGCGAAGGCAAACTGTATGAATAAACCTTTCTTGTGCGTGGGGATAGTCTTTATTTCCATCTGCCTTTCTTCATGCTCTTTTCACAGGCGCGTAGCCGGCAAAAAAGCCAAAAGCATCGACTCGACCGCGGTGCGGGCTGTTACCGATACGAGCCGCACTGCCGCAGCGCCCACCCACGATACTTTAGCAGCCCCTGCAAATGATTCCCTTGCTGCAGAGAAACAACTGATAGCCGAGCTCACCCCCATCTGGAATAACCGCATAGACTACAAAACATTTTCTGGCAAGGCGCGCATCCACTTCGCCGGTCCGGATGACAACAAGGAGTTTACCGCTCACTTCCGTATACGCAAGGACAGTGTGATATGGGTGAACGTGACTTTCGCCGGCATAGCGGTTGCCCGTCTTTTCATTACCCGAGACAGTTTCTTTCTGCTCAATCCTACACAGAAGGAGATCACCATGCTACCGCTGAGCCAGGCGGCCAAAGTGCTGCCTACCAAGGTAGACTTCTCCTCGCTGCAGAACCTGGTGACGGGCGAACCGCTGCGGGACGGCAAGATGACTGGTGCCAGCTCAGCGCCGTTTGGGGGCTCATGGACGATACAGGTGGAGGACAGCGCCTATGTGCAGCGCTTTACCTACAGCAAGACGGACAGCACCATACGCACGGGGCAGATGCGCACCCGCAAGCCGGGCGGGCCACAGGCTATAACAGCCTATGGCGATTATGAGACCGTGAACAACCACAAAATATCCACTTCCCGTACACTGAACATACAGAATGGTATGGATGTATACTCACTGGATATGAACTTCACCAAGGTGGACTTCGACGAGCCGCTCGATTATCCTTTTAACGTTCCGAAGAGCTATACGGTGAAGGTGCCGGCGACTTCGCCGGGTAAGTAAGTGTCTGAACCTCAGACTAGCCGTGATTAATTGATTTACTGTTGGCACTTAGAAGGCTACTGTTGCCGATGCCCCAACCCAATTACATTTTTATGGGGATTATATGGGGCATTTTGTTTTTAGCGCAATTCCTTTGTGATCGTTTACTGTAGCGGTTTCCAGCCGATTTATTAAATTTTATTTGCATTTCCCACTTTACCCCTACGTGGGGCATTCCTGGTTCAACCTAGCCGCTGCGATATTCATTCGTGCCGAAGACCCCGGATGTCCCACATCATACCCCAAAATGCCCCACCATTACCCACTGTCGGAACTATGATTTTTGTGATTAGGGTGGTTAATTTGATGCGAGCGAACTGTCTCGTCCTGATTTTGGTTGACACATTTTGAGGATAATCCGGATATTGGTTGACACCCAATTTTCTTAGTCCGGCTTTTGGTTGA
>CAINOM010000322.1 GCA_903851455.1 uncultured Bacteroidota bacterium
GAAAAGAGAACAGAAAAATAAAAAGAAACAGGAACATGCCGACCACAGAAAAAATAAAAGACTTGAAAAAAAGATAAACAACGACATTAAAAAGGGGCGAAGTGATATACCGAATTAAGTAGCTAGTGTCTTGATTCAAAACAATCAATAATTCCTGAGAACAGGCCGTTTTTCAATGGCATGGTTTTTAACCTTGCGTAGCTGATTGTAAATCAGCATACATAATGGCGCAAGACGTTTATATACCATCTTATAAAAGAGTACTTGAGGAGGCCGGCAACCAGGTCCTGTTCATGTTCCGGTTTTTCAGGAACATTTTTCGCTTTGATTTTGAATGGAATGAGCTGGTACGCCAGTGCTACATGATCGGCTATAAATCATTCCCGCTGGTAGCTATTACGGGCTTCATTGTAGGCTTCGTAATGACCTTACAGGCGGAGCCGACCATGAAAGAATTTGGCGCAGAAAGTTATATCCCCCGTATGGTGGCTGTTTCGCTGATACGCGAGATATGCCCGGTCATAATAGCCCTGATCTGCGCAGGCAAAATGGCCTCCAGCATCGGAGCCGAACTCGGCAGCATGAAGGTGACCGAGCAGGTGGAAGCAATGGAGGTATCAGGGGCCAATCCTATACAATACCTTGTCGTTACACGTATACTCGCCTGTATTTTTATGGTCCCCTTGCTTACGATCGCAGCCGAGGCCCTGGGCCTTGCAGGCAGCTTTGCAGGGGTAAACGTTACGGGACATGTGAGCACTGTACTCTTTTTCAATAAAGCATTTACGAGCATAGCATTTGGCGACCTTCTGCCATCGTTCATCAAAACAATATTTTTCGGCTTCGCTATAGGTTTTGTTGGTTGCTATAAGGGTTATAACTCCGACAGAGGCACAGAAAGTGTGGGCATTGCAGCGAATTCGGCTGTCGTCAGCGCTTCTTTATGGATCATAGTAATAGATGGTATCGCAGTTCAACTTACAAACGCCCTGGGGTATTAATAAATTAGACAATGAGCGCGGAAACAACAACAGAAAGTACTGCAAGCGGCAATGGTTCGGTGATAAAAATAAGCGGACTGGCCAAGTCTTTTGGCTCAAATGAAGTGCTCAAGGATATTAACCTGGAGCTTCATAAAGAAGAAAACCTCGTTATACTTGGCAAATCAGGAACGGGCAAATCAGTAACTATCAAATGCATAGTGGGGCTGCTGACGCAGGACAAAGGAAATATAAAGGTCTTTGATAAAGAAGTAGAAACACTTTCGGAGGATGATCTCAAGGCCTTGCGGGTACGTATAGGTTTTCTGTTCCAAAGCGGTGCATTGTATGACTCAATGACTGTGCGCGAAAACCTTGAGTTCCCGCTCAGGCGCGTGCTTAAGATCAGCGACAAGAACGAGATAGACAAACGCGTGGAAGAGATACTTCAGGGCGTGGGCTTGCCGGATGCTGTTGACAAAATGCCATCCGAACTATCTGGCGGTATGCGCAAGCGCATAGGTCTTGCGAGGACGATGATACTGAAACCGGAGATCATGTTGTATGACGAGCCAACAACGGGGCTGGACCCCATCACATCGAAAGAGATCAGTGAACTGATACAAAGCATGAAGGAGAATTACCACGTTTCATCGATAATAATAACCCATGATATTGCCTGCGCGAAGATCACCGCCGACCGAATGCTGGTGATGGATAGCGGGAGGGTTATCGCTGAAGGCAGTTTCGATGAACTGGAACATTCGAAAGACAAACTAGTAAATTCTTTTTTTAAATAATATTCTATGAAAGCGACATTTGGGCAAAAAGTAAGAACAGGCGTATTTACCATTACCGGGTTGGTACTGCTTGTGGGTGCCATCTTCCTCATCGGGAAGAACAAAAATATGTTCGGAGAAACCTTCCATATCTACGGGACATTTAAGAACGTTGGCGGCCTGCAGGTAGGTAACAATGTGAGGTTCGTGGGCATAAACGTAGGGACCATTGAAAGCATACACATCATTTCCGATACACTTGCCCGTGTAGATATGATCATAAAAGACAAGGCCCATCCGTTCATAAAAAGCGATGCAGTTGCCAGTATTGGCTCAGACGGACTTATGGGAGACAAGCTGATAACCATCTCTTCCACATCTGCGAACGCTGTTATCATAAAAGATGGCGGCCAAATACAGACGATGGACCCCACCGACTTTGGCCAGGTGATGGCTAAGGTAGGCCACATAGCCGATAATGCCGAAGTGATCGCAGAACAACTTGCAGGAATAGCGACGCAGATAAATGCAGGAAAAGGCAGCATTGGTGCACTGCTATACAGTGATAAAGTGGCGAAGAACCTGGAAGGAAGTGTAGACAACCTGAAGCAGGGCACGGCAGGATTTAGTCAGAACATGGATGCGCTTAAACATAACTTCCTGCTTAAAGGCTACTACAAAAAGAAAGCAAAAGCCCAGGAAGAAAAAGCTGCAGAACAGCAGTTGCAGCAGGACACAACCGGCCAGAACCTGAGTAAAAGAGAGAAGCGCAAAGCTGAGAAGAAGGTGAAAAAAGAAATGAAACAGTAGGTCAGGGTGTTCTTATCACATCTTCTACGTCCTCATCGCCTTCCAGGTTGTCCATCTGCCCTAGTATGTGCGCAGTACGCCAGGCCACGATGCGGCTCTCCGGCTTTACTGTATATTTTTTAGGATTTGGAAGGCAGGCGATGATCATAGCCGCCTCAGAGCGGGTAAGGTCTTTAGCATGTTTGTTGAAATAAGCTTTGGATGCAGCCTCAATTCCGAAAATTCCGGGCCCCATCTCTATTACATTCAGGTACACTTCCATAATCCTCCGCTTACCCCATGTCCATTCAATAAGCTGCGTGAAATAGAACTCCGGCGCTTTTCTAACATACCTGCCCCACCCGCTTCCCTGCCACAGGAATACATTTTTTGCTGTCTGCTGACTTATGGTGCTTGCACCGCCGCCACGCTCCCGTTTCTTCTTGCCAGGCTTCGCATTCATACTCCTGTCTATCGACTTCCAGTCAAATCCGTTATGCTCCGGGAACAACTGGTCTTCGCTGGCTATAGCAGCTAATTTTACATTGCGGGGTATATCCTTCCAGCTTACATAGCTCCGTTTAAGGCCGTAGCCGCCCGTTAACCCGCCGATCTGTGTTATGGTAATAGGCGGCATCATCCATCTGCATAGAACGAGGTATAGTGATGAGGAAACAAAAAGAATAAGTATTATGCGCAGAACCCACCTGAATATCTTGCCGACGCCTGTTTTTTTTGTAGCCATTGAAAGCGCAAAACTAACAACTATCGCCAGATTTAGGTCTGTGGAACAATTTACCCCAACATTTTTCGTTATCTCATTTAAAAAATGGCTGCAAAAGTTTACTTTTGCACAACTATAAAAAAGTAACGCATGAGTAACGATACAAACCAAGGACAACCAGCTGAGAATAAAACCATAATATCTTTCAAGAATTCTTTCTGGTTGGTAGTTATTATTGTTGGTCTTTTCATCGCAGCGCTCAATTTCGTTAAAGCGGAGAGCGGCGGCGAAGAAGAAGGAAAAGGTAAGGAAGCTACAGAAATGAAGGAAACTCCTGCCGGCGAAAAGAGTGAGAAGAAAGCAGAAGAAGCCCCAAAGCCGGAAGCTGCGAAAGAGGCTGAAAAAAGCGCCAAGTAATACCTAACTCAGTGGAAATGCAGCCAAATGATGTGATTGCCGTAACAGGTGCCGCCGGTTTTATTGGCAGCTACCTTACGGGCTACTTAAACCATCTCGGTTTCAACCGGCTGGTACTTGTAGACGACTTTGCCGATGAGCATAAATCGCCAAATCTGGCCGGCAAAAAATTCCTGCATAAAATACACCGCGAGCAGTTTTTCGAGTGGGAGCTGGCCCATCCCGGGCTCATTACATCGGTGTTCCACCTTGGTGCCCGTACAGACACCACCGAGATGGACTACGAGGTACATAAAAAGTGGAACCTCGATTATTCAAAACGCATCTGGGAACTCTGCACCGCTAATAACATCCCGCTGGTTTACGCATCTTCGGCGGCCACTTATGGAAATGGCGAGCATGGCTATGTGGATGACCATGATATAGCTAAAAAACTCCAACCCTTAAATCCTTACGGAGTCTCGAAAAATGAGTTTGACATATGGGCGCTGGAGCAAACCAATACCCCTCCCTTTTGGGCAGGTCTGAAGTTCTTCAATGTCTTTGGCCCAAATGAATACCACAAAGGGCGTATGGCATCAGTCATATTCCATGCCTTCAAACAGATAAAGGACAAGGGTGAAGTGAAACTGTTTCGCTCACACAATCCGGCATATAAAGATGGTGAACAGATACGCGACTTCATCTACGTAAAAGATGTGGTGAATATCTGCGTTTGGCTGATGCAAAAGCAGCCAGCCAGCGGCCTCTACAACTGCGGTACGGGCAAAGCGCGTACGTTCAAAGATCTGGTAAACGCCATATTCGACACCTTACATTTGAAGGAAAAGATAGTGTTCGTAGATACCCCAATCGATATCCGCGACAAATACCAATACTTCACCGAAGCCAACATGGATAAATTGCGCAAGGCAGGATATGACGGGCCCTTCTACTCACTGGAGGCGGGGGTAGCGGAATATGTAAGTGAATACCTGGAAGGCGGAAAATACTTCTGATGGACCTCTTCCCCAACGTCCGAGCCGATTGACATAAAAGAAATAGAGACGCAAACGTTGCGTCTCTACCCGATACGATCTTGCTCTGAAGCCCGCTTACCTGATCACTGAAAATTTATTGTAGTACTTGTTCACCCCGCTCTGCAGCACGCAAACATACATGCCTGATGGCAGCATGGTGAGCGGTATTGAAGTGTGATTCACAGATGCAGCGGCCGATGATGAGTATAAGTATTGCCCTTCCATATTAACAACACTTATCTCCACATTCGGCTCCAGGATGCCGTTCCAGGAAATATTGAGTACATCACTTGCGGGGTTGGGATACACGGCCACTTTTCCATGCTCATTACTTACTTCAGGCGTATGCTCTGTATCAAATTTCAGCTTGTAGAGTTGTAAACCGCCCTTCTTATCTCCAACCAGCATCTCATAGCTGCCGTCACCAGCAATGTCGCCAACCACAGGGGCGGAACGAAGGTCTGTGAATATTCCGAAGCCATCGGCAGGGTGATTGTATTGGTTGTATATAGAGTCGATATAAGAGAAATGAGCATCGAGCAATGTGTAGGTCGCAGCAGTATCACCAGACTGAAAACCAGTGTATTTATAAATATTACCTGAACCGCTACCTACCAACAAGTATACAACACCAGTACTATCTATCTTACCAAAGTAAGGTGTGCTGTAATTTTCATAGGAATGAACCGGGTCTACCTGCACCTGTCCCAGCTGTTCATTGATCAGCTTTAGCCTGATAATACCTGCTGTAGTGCTCACATTCTGGTAGTATTCAAGTGTGCCGTATACATTCCCTATGATAAGGTCGGCCTTGCCATCCTTGTCCAGGTCATAAATGACAGGCGCCGAGTAACCGCCCGTGTTAATGGTGTCGCCATTCATGTCTGTAAGCACCAGTTCTGTGAGCTGCCAATCGGGCGTTACCGACTCGCTTGCTGCCACGTTCTTATAGTATGTAAGTGTTCCGTCAGAGTGACCTATGATGAGGTCTGATTTACCATCGTGATCGATATCGCCAATTGCCGGAGCAGAGCCCCCGAAATTGAGCGAAAACGTCCCCAGGAAGTCAGTAGTCTGCCTGGTGAACGCTGGCGCAAGCGCGGTCCCGGTATTCTCGTAGTATGATATTTTGCTCCTCAGCAAACCATTTGACTGCCGGTAGCCGTTGGACCCGACGAACAGGTCAGGTTTTCCGTCCTTGTTATAATCAAAAAGAACAGGGTATGCACTCGTGCCCAGGTCAATGGACTGATCGACAAGGAACGAATCAGACCGGAAGACCCAGTCCGGTGTTCCGGGTGTGGAAAGGTTCTGATAATACCAGATATTGTTGTAGTTCATGCAGCTGGTGCCGATGTTTGGCGCCACCAATATATCCTTCTTCCCGTCCTGATCGATATCTACATTGAAAGCAGCAGGCCAGATGGGCAGCTCAATTGACGTACCGCCAGTACTGATGCCTTGCCACATCGTATCCTGGTACACCATTGTGTCTGCTCCAGTCGGATTATAAGGTATCCTTCCGTTTCTAAGAAATGTCATTTCATTAAAGGAGATACTTCCGTCAAGGTAGTCGTAATCGCCATCCATGTCATAATCGAACAGGCAGGGCGTATTGCCCTGGTGAGTCTTCCTGTCGCCCTCCATACCCCCTGAGCCCGGATTTCTTATTAAAGATGAATTGTCGCACGGCAAACCAACTCCTGTAGCTTCTGCCAGCGTATGGGTACGCCAGAAGCCCTGGTACACCTTGCCCCAGCATTTGTCCCATAAGTCTATCCGAATACTATCATTCGGCAGCCCATATTCTACCTGCATATTCCGGTAGTAATTCATAAACCCTCCGTTGATGTCATAAGACACAATATCAAGATCCCCGTCATTGTCCACATCCACTATTGCGGGTATGTCGCCTGGATTGTTGAACGCATTGGCAGCGCCATGTGCATTAATATCGTTGAAATAAAAAAGATCCTGGTAAAAAGTGAAGCAAAGCTGGCTTTTCGCATTGTAATAACCTTTGTAAACAGCGCAGCCATCGGTCCCCTGGTGAAACAGATCAGGGATACCATCACGGTTGTAATCAGCTAGCACCAGGTAGTCATAGACCAGGGGGAAATTCACCGCGTATTCCGGAGCATAGCGGTAATTGGGATGGCCTGCAGTACCTTTATTGATAAAGGTGCGCACACTATTGTAGGACTCGAAAACAACAAGGTCCTGCAACCCGTCATTATTAAGGTCGCCCATGGTAAACTGGGGATTATTGAATCCGCCGCACCAGGCAAGCACCTGTTCGCCGCCATTCGCGAATACCTTGATGCTGGTATCGTATAGAAAAATAGTGGATTGCGCATTCACTATGGCTGGGATAAGCAAAACAAACGCAATAACGAGGGTACGGGCTACATAGCGCATAAGTAAAAAAATATACATAAAAATAGTGCAAAAAATGATAGCCGGCACGCCTAATCCGGAAAAGAGGAAAACTGCAGCCCTGAACCATCCATGCTTTAACCGGGAGTTAATGATATTTCTTAAGAGGAGAATCCGGCTCGTTCAGGAAATGTTTGTAAACCAACCTGTCGGTGATGCCAGGAAAAAGCTTGTTCATCCATACGGCCAGTTTACCCTGCCTTGTCATTACTATCGTGCGCTTTCTCTTCTCTATTCCTTTGAGTATGATATGGGCGCATTCTTCAGCCGTCATTAGTTTCTGCTCATCCAGCGGAGTCTCTGCCTGCGCCGAGCCATCGCTGCTGCGCGCCACATTACGGATATTAGACGCAGTAAAGCCGGGCGATACCCACATCACATGAGCCCCGGAATAAAGCAGCTCTGTGCGCAGTGCCTCGAGGAATCCCTGCATAGCAAATTTGGAAGCAGAATAGCCGGTGCGTCCTGGCAGGCCGCGGTAACCAGCTACCGATGATACCCCTGCGACTACACCTTTACGCTCCAGTACCGATGGCAACGCATACCTGGTGCAATAAACAGTGCCCCAGAAATTCACATCCATCAGTTCTTTTATCACAGCCAGGTCCACATCCTGGAACAAAGCACGCATACTGATGCCCGCATTATTTACCAGCACATCCACCCCACCCCATTTTTGTACAACTGCTGCAATAAACGCTTTACAATCAGCTTCGTTTACCACATCGGCTTTGAAGCATAGCAGGCTGGCGGTTGGTGTGAAATTGCCCTGCAACTTCTCCAGGTCACGGCCACATACAGCCACCTTTGCACCATGCTCCAATGCAGCCGCAGCCAGCGCCCTACCTATCCCTGATGAGCCGCCTGTAATTACCACTACCTTATTCTCTATCGATAACATACCCGTGTTACAAAGATAAAATTTAGCGGAAAGTAAAAGCAATTAATAAATAGTAATATCCGGCGATGTCCAGGAACCACATGGCTAAGGCGGTTTCTGGTATAAAAAATGCTGAGCCCTTGGCAGGTTTTATCTGTGCGCCGGAAGGTCTATCTTATTCAAAAGTATCCTTCATCATCTTCTGGTAGTCCTTTAGCGCCTCGGTATCTTTCTCTGCAGCAACTACTTTATCAATTGCAGCCTTTGTAATATCCAGCTTGCGTTTAGCTATTGCTGCGGCGTCTTTATCATCGGCCTTAGCAGCGCTCTTCTGGTCTGCAGCCACCTGGAACAGGAACCCGCCCAGCATCGTCCGCATCTGCTTCATGTTCTCATTGATCACCATTGTGGTGTATACGTCCAAGCCCCTCCTGAAGGATGATTCACTGCTCACATTCTTGAGATAGTTGTTCATGGATATGGCAAACGAGAATTTCTTAGGACCGAGCACGAACGGAGCCTTCTTCTCAATGAGCGCTATATCCTCATCAGCAGCCTTCTTACCTATAATGCCCCACACTTTCGAATCCAATGTAGATTTTGGATCAGTGGCGATCAGCTTTTTAGCCAGCACATAGGCCGTGTCCTTGTCCAACTTGTTCAATGCCTCCAGCGCAGTGCCGGCAACTGCGTAAGAACTATCGTACAGTACGGCCAGCATCTGCGGCTTCGCCTGCGCTACTTTCCAACTACCGAGGACATCAAAAGCTTCCGCCCTCACTTTGTTCTCCTTGTCGCCTGCTGCCATGGCTATCACCTTAGGGGTCCATTTTTTGTGCAGCTTTTCGCTCTGAATATTCTGCAGCTGGGCCAGCGCATTGCGCCTGATGCTGTATAGCGTATCATCCAGCGCCATTGTCAGTATCACCTGCGATATAGAATCCGATGTAAGTCTCCCCGCAGCCGATATTGCTAGTCGTTTACTTACAAAATCGTCGCTGTGCATATATTGCACCAGCCATTGCGCTGGCTTCTTGCCATCCTTCAATTCACCGGGCAACACATGATTGCAATCCGGAACGATAACAGGACGCACCCCGTTTTTGTAGGCATATATGAAGGTGTCCTTCTTCCTGGTAATGTTCCAGTCCAGGATCGTTTTCTCATTGCCATTTATCAGCGCAGTCTTCAATGGCAACTGGTACAGGTATGCACTGTCCGGTTGCGATTCACTTTGTGCCTGTGTTACTGTTACTGCCAGCTTCTGCGTAGTGTCGTTGTAGTTATAAGCCACACGCAAAACCGGGTGTCCCGCATGATAATACCATTGATTGAAGAACCAGTTCCAGTCCTGGCCTGTAGCCTCTTCAACGGCCAGGCGCCAATTGTGCGCCTCAGCAGCGTGAAGCGCGTTTTTTGTAAGGTATAGGTTCATCGCCCGGTCGAAAGCCTCATCGCCCATAAGATTGTTCATATACCTGAGGGTAGCACCACCTTTGTTGTAAGATATGGCATCAAACATATCTTCCCTGCTGTCATAATAAAAACGAACCAGCTGCGGATCGCTTATCTGGGATGCGCCAATGTATCCCTGCAGATCATTATAAGCGAGTTCATCGCCGGATGCCTTACCGTATTTATGTGCACGCCATAGCTGCTCCCCATAATTGGCAAACGATTCGTTCACCGTAAGATTGGTCCATGACTCAGCCGTAACGTAATCGCCGAACCACATATGGAACAACTCATGCGACACAACATCCTCTGAATTTGCATCAGCTATTTCCCGGGCGTTCTGATTCACAAATTCACCAAACAGCGACGCCGTTGTATTTTCCATCGCGCCAGATACATAATCACGCACCACTACCTGGTCGTATTTGTTCCAGGGGTACGAAACACCTGTCCTTTGGGAGAAGTAGTCGATCATCTCGGGAGTATGGTTAAACATAAGCCGGGCATAAGGTTCATACTGCGGTTCTACATAGTAGTTCACTTCCTTGCCCTTCCAGTGGTCTTTTACTATGCTGAATTTCCCTATGGCAAACATGACCGCATACGCCTGTATCGGCATGTCCATTCTCCATATGTCGGTGCGCTTGCCATTCTTGCCGGGTAACTGCTTTATCATGGCACCGTTACTTAGCGTAACCATATCGTTTGGCACTGTCAGCTCTATCTGAGTAGTAAAACGCGTGTTCGGTTTATCAATGGTCACCATCCAGTGCGAATTAGATTCAGACTCACCCTGCGTCCATATCTGCGCAGGCTTGTTGGGCACCTTGTTATCTGTATTGATAAAGTATAAGCCACGATCATCGGTAATTGCACCGCTGCCCCCTGTTTGTGACGCATAAGGCATAGACTTGTATACCAGGTACAATTCTATGGTGTCATTCATTTTGTACGTCTGCCCAAAACGTATTTTCAGCTGGTCTTTTTGGTAAGTATAATTGAGCCTTGTATTTCCCTTTTTTGAGACCAGCATCACGCTGTCTATGCGCATGTCTTTTGCATCAAGCACCAGCGTATCGGTGGCGTAGAAATACGGCCGTAGTTTTATCCACTCGTGTACATCTGCAGTCTTCCCCTCCCAGTCGAATGTCAGCGCGACCCGTGTATTCTTTATGTCCCATACCCTCGTCGCAGACGCACGGTACGCAGGTGCACCGGCAGCGGCAGAGATCGTCAACGTATCCAAATTAACTTTCACACTATCCTGCTGCGCATGGGCAGCAACACCAAAAGCCAGCATCACTGACAAAAGAGCCTGTATTTTCATTATCCGTTATATTCCTGTAAGAGTAACAAAAGTAGTTAATGTACAACATATTATATCACCCGTTTAAGGGGTATTATGCCTCAGCGCAAGATACCGGCATACTCTAAAAAAAGAGGCTGTTACGCACGGTAACAGCCTCTCCCATTTATCTGCTCTTTCAATTATTTGCTACGCTCGTTCAGGGTCATCACCACGCGGCGGTTCTTTGCACGGCCCTCTTCGGTCTCGTTGGTTGCTATCGGCATCCTGCTGCCACGGCCCACGGCTACGATCTTCTCCGCAGGTACGCCATGTTTGATCAGGTAATTCTTAACCACCTGGGCACGCTTGAACGATAGTGTCTCGTTGATCTGTGCAGATCCCCTGCTATCGGTATGTCCTTCGCAGATAATGTAGAGATTATCGTTTTTGCCAACCTGGAGTATCGCATCTTCCAGCACAGGATAAGAAGAAGGATGGATAGAAGTCTTACCAAACTCGAACAATATAGGTGTTGTAATATCCGCAAGCGGTTGTTTTGACTTAGCATCGTTACCTTCAGTTGCAGCAGCTGGCGGCGGCGGCACAGAAAGTGTCACATCATTGCCATTGCCCTTACAGTCATTCACGCCAGCAACAATGTTGGTATAAGTACCCGTGCAAAGGCCTGAAAGAATTACTGAATTATTTGAGCCTACAATGCCCACATAAGGTGCATGTGGTGATCCATTGAAATTATAGGAAACCTTTACTTTTTGACCAGCCTTCAGACCGGCAAGTGTTATCGTACCATCGCAGGCGTCTGCTGCGCTTGGGTTAGTTGAAGTCTCATAAATATTTATCGGCGGGTTGGTGAGGCTAACCGGTGTGCCAGCGATCTGGTGGCGTCCCATCGTTGCTGATATATTGGTATATGATCCCGCTCCAAGTTTTTCGATCTTCAGTCTGCCATCGGGCTGCACCATCATATCAGCAGCAGTGCCGTTTGTCTTACCGTCTACGGTGTAGTTCACCGTCACCTGCTTCGCGGGTGTCAGACCCGTGAGCAAAATGCTTCCGTCTGTCAAACCACAGGCAGTCGGATCTACTCCGCTCACGCCCATCACCTTAGCCATTTGCGTCTTCTTGCCACCAAACAGAATGCGGATACCCAAACTGCCACCGTATGACATGTCGTTGCTCTTGGTCACATTGTTCAATACAGAACTATAGTCGCCCACTTTATCAGTGAGGCGGTAGTTGCTTGTGGGTGTATTGTTGAATGGCTGGTAGATGAGGTATGCACCTAAAGTAAGTGCTACATTATCAGAAAAATAATAGTTTATCGCAGGTCTTGCTATAAATCCGAGATTGCCCCGGGTGTATGACATGCTGCCGGTCTTATGGGTCGGCGCCTGTGCCAGGCCAACATTGAAGCCAAGCGCTTTTTCACCGGCAAAATACTGCTGGATAGATTGGCCGTCAGGATGGCCTGTATTATTGAAGTGATCCTTTGTGATCTGAAGATCCGTTGCACCGGGAGTTAATGAGTTGTCATAGACTGTGATCGTACCGTCGGACGTAGTCACATGCCGCACAATTTCTTCGTAATCGAATGTAGCATTGGTATTGTAGGAGTTCTTAATAGTTAAGTTATACAGCACACCCAGATCTGCCGAGAAGCCGAACCTTTTAGAAAACCGGTCCTTGTATTTCAGTACAAGAGGAATATTCATGTTCGTGATCGTCAACGCTTCTTTAACGGGCTGATTGGCCGTAATGATCTGCCTGGAAACATTATTAAGATCATCGGTAGACTGGTACTGAACATGAAAATAATCCAGCGTAGCGTCTCCGCTCTGTGCCAGGTACATGAAGCCAAGGCCTATACCAAAATGCTTGCTGTCGTTAAAGAAATAACCCAGTTGTGCATCAAAACCATAGGACATACCATTGGTGAACTTCAGGTTGCCAAGGTTTGCATCACTAAGGGCATTCTGGTAGTTGCCTATGGAGTTCGCAGTAGTGAAACCCCGGGTAAGAACGCCGCCAAGAACATTCACATCTATAGCCCAGTTATGCATCATAGCATCATTCGGATACTGCTTTTTAGTTGTTGTATCCGTTTGTGCAGTGGCTGATAACAATCCATTGGCTGCTATCAACAGGAAAAGTAATTTTTTCATTTATGCGCTTTTAAATGTTGATGTTTAGTTTTTTATAAACTTGGCCGTAGCAATTTTTATCCCGTCACGATAGCAATCTATCATGTAGCAGCCGGCAGGCATACCTGCAACGTCTATTTTTGCCTTGTTGTCCAAAGCAAGTGTGTTGTTCACTCTTTGACCCAGCATATTGGTAACAGAAATGTTCACATTACCCGTGCCCGCATGTTCTATTTCCACATTGATGAACTCAGCCGCTGGATTAGGATAAACCTTCACGTCCATCTGGTCATTCACGTTGACGATGCCTGTTGTTGAGCCAGGCACACGGTAATAGGTCTTCTGTGTGCACCCGCCGCGATTGGTGATCACCCAGTACAATTTGTTCACGGTATCCGGATTTGCGATGGCGTAGTTCTGGTCGTTTGCGCCTATGATCGCTGTCGAGTCAAATGAGATCGCATCGTCATAACCCCACTGGTAGTCGTCCACATCTGCGTCTTTGCAGATAAACATGCCAGTGAAGTAGATCACTTCCGGATTGATGTTTCCAGCCGAACTTACAGAAACAGGGAAAGCGTTGTCAATGCCGCATCCAGTAGTGTCATTATTAATAACCAGGTAAACAACCGCATCACCGGGCGTGTTGAAGTTTACGATACAGTACTGTCCGTTTGCACCGATAGCCCATACATATCCATTTTCTGCAACCCAATTGTAATGCATACCCGGAGCAGGTGGCAGCGAAGCACCAAAATTCTGGTACATCGTGTTGTCGCATGCATAGCCCGAAGGGTGAATTGTTATGTCCGTCATTATTGGCGACGGGTTAACTGTTACCGTTACGTCCTCCGTATTGGTGCAGC
>CAINOM010000323.1 GCA_903851455.1 uncultured Bacteroidota bacterium
CAAGGGTGATGTGACACTGGTGCGCTAAGACGACTTTTTTAAACACATTTGCATCCCTGCGTATTTGCTTACGCGGGGATGCATTTTTATGTTCCCCCATGTATTAGCACGCGTATATGAGCCTGAAATTTTTCCCTTTGTTGCACCGGAGATCATTCCTGCTCTTTTCGTTTAGTACTATTTTTCGGAGTTCCAGATGAGTTGTTCGAGGTCTTTACGGTTAGTTATTATGCTGGCGCGGTATAACTCCACAGGCTGCACCCACTGCTGTTTTGAGGCATTATACTTTTCAGGTATTGCGCTCCAAAGTATTTTTTTTTCACGGCTCACTATGAAGACCTTACAAAATGGAGTACTCATGGATACGATAAGATCTTGGTCGGATAGCTCGATAACATTGCCACCGGAATTGAAATGAAGGCTCGTATCAGTGCTTTCCGGTCCATCAATGGTGCAGCGGTATTCCCATATTTTTTCGAGGCCTGTTTTACCGTGCGCGGGTTCTCTCAGCTTCATGACGGTGGGTGTATGATCTTTCCCGCAGGTATTGTTGTTGTACAGGTATAAATATCCGTTGGGTGAGTGCCTGATGCTATGCTGGAAGCAAAACAAATCGTTGGTCATTTTTGACGTGCCGCTTGTATAGACCGGTCCATATGTATTAACGACATCTCCTTCGGGATACCGGATCTTGATGATGCGGCTGATATTGCGAAAGCTGATGTAGAGGAACTTATTTTTCTCATCAAAATAAAATGAATTTTCGTGAAGATCTTTGATGTCGAAGACGCTACTGTTGCTATAGTGGCTAAAGAGGTCTGAGTGTTTCAAATAGTCAAAACCACTCCAATGCCAAACGACGCGGTTGTCTTTGTCATACTCTGCAATGGCGTTGCAATGAATGTTTTGATAAAAACGGGAGCTGTCATTGGCATTATGTGGGATGCTGTCTTTGTATGCAGGAACAGGGATTTTGTCGTTCTCATACCTCATGGCCATATAGTGGCCGTTGTGCAGCCGGGTGAACTCATGGTGAAAAGAATCGACGCTGTGATTGGGTTTATTGCCACGATACAGCCAGCTAATATCGCCGTTGTAAGTGATCTCGTAAGGCTGGCCGCCGGTGAGAAAAGTGAGTGTGCCTTGTGGCGTAATTTTCAGATCACGAGGGTAGGCTGCCTGGTTGCGTTGCTGCTCCGTGCCGGGGAGAAACCATACCGGCTCACCCTTCATATTATACATAACCCTTGCGCCATCAAGAAGTACATAGGCATCTTTGTATTTTTGAGCAGCCGTTAGAACACGGAGGCGCGAAATGGCCGGGTCTACATCCGGGGTCATGATGGTGCCAAAATGATACATGGGGCTTTTGGCCATTTTGTTGCCGTTATAGACAATAGTGATACGCCATGTATACTGTGCGCCGAAGGCAGGGACTTCGGCAATGACCCTGTTTGTTTTGGTTGGTGCAGTTGTGACGATATTTTTTTTAAATTGAGCTTCGTTGTCGCAGCTGCCCTTTGCTACCTGAACTATGTAGTTTGCAGCACCCGTCTGAACAGGGAAGGAGAAACCTATCAGCCTGTAGCAAAGCATGCTGC
>CAINOM010000324.1 GCA_903851455.1 uncultured Bacteroidota bacterium
CCAGTGCATAGTAATTTAGTCACATCGTTGGTGTCGTACAGTTCCTGACAATGATAGAGTCAATGCCTAAGTCTATAATAGTAGGTATCGCAAACGTTGATCGCCGGCGGGACTTCACATTTCCCACGTCTATCGACAGCGATAAGAAAGCATATCCCACTACAGGCAGTTCTGCGAAATTTATTTCATTTCTGGGAAACGAACTGCAGCCCTATATAGAACGTAAATACCGCACGGGCGCTAAGACGATCATCGGGCAGTCGCTCGGAGGCCTCGTGGCAACCGAGATATTAATCGAACGCCCCGAATTATTTGATAATTACATGATCGTCAGTCCCAGTCTATGGTGGGACGCAGAATCCCTGCTCGGAAAAGCGCAGAAGAAACTTAAGCCAGCGGCAAACAGAATGGCCAATATCTATCTTTCTGTTGGGACAGAAGGGAAGCAGATGGAGGAAGATGTGAAAAAATTAAAAGCGCTTGTAGAGCAATTTCCCGATGGTTTCAAAATGTTTTATGCTCCCATGCCGGAGGAAGACCACCTCACTATTTTACACAATAGTATTTACAAAGGGCTCATTATGCTGAATGCCAGGCACTAGTTCGCTGTCTCCACGAGTTCGGTTGTAAGTAATAAATATCGCTTTTCCGCCACTGGCATCGTTTTTTTTATCGTTCTGAAAAATGCATGTATGCAGAACTTAGGAATTGATAAATTGAAACTGTGGCAGGTAGCATTGATCGCCGTTGGTGCATCGGCGCTCGGCAGTCTCTCGGCTCTTATGCCTTCCCGGCAGCAAAAGAAATTATACACGGAAAAGCTGGAGCAGGCGCCATGGGCCCCGCCATCCTGGCTATATGCGCCGGCGTGGACCATCAATAATTTTTTCCTCCTTAAAGCCATTCGATCTATACTGGAGAAGGAGATTCCGGAAAAAAGAAAACTGCTGTTATTACAGGCTGGGATTTGGGCGATCTTTTTCTCCTTCAACTATGTTTATTTCAAAAAGAAAAGCCCTTTGCTCGCCCTTGTATGGACAATGTCAGATAGTGTTCTGGCAATTGCAAGTATGTTGATCACAGCTCGTTCAGATAAAAAACTTGCGCTGAATTATCTGCCCCTGGTCGTCTGGACAGCTTTTGCAAGCACGCTTTCCGACTACCAGGCATTAAAAAATCCAGACCCCGTTTTCGATACAAAGGCATTGCTGAAATGATCTGTCGAATTAGCGGCTAATTCTTCAGGAACGATTTTCTGTAAATAACTTGCCCGGCATCTGAAACCGAGATAAGATAAATGCCCGCCTCCAACTTGGAGATATCTATTCCCTGGTCCATTGTAGGGATACTTCTGTAGCTGATGACCGTTTGCCCAACGGTATTGAGGATGCGCACATCGCATGAATGCGAAGGAAAATGAGCAGAATGAATATTCAGCATTCTGTGCGCCGGATTTGGCGATACAGCAATATCGCCCATCGTATTTTGCTGTTGGGCAATACCAGCCGGTAACAGGTTAATTACGAACTGTATCGAATCGCTTTTACCGCATTTTATTGCCGTTAGTGTCACTGTATAAATACCGTTGCTGCTGTAGGTATGTACAGGGGCGCTGAGTGTAGACGTACTGCCGTCACCAAAACTCCAGCTATAATCGGTTGCATTGCTCGAGGTATTTGTAACCGCTATCGTTGAGCCCGTTACCGTATAAGTAGCCTGCGCTGTTGCATCATATTGGCCTACATGCCATTTGCGGAGACTGTCATATGCTATAAGCTTCGCTGCCAGCCTTATATGCGCGGCATCTGAATCAGTCAGCGAGAAATTGTAGGTGATCAGTGATGGGTCGTGCTTAAAGATCGCCGTATAAAAAGTACATGCGGCGGCATAAGTGCCTGCCTCCGTCGGATGGCTTTGATCTGGCTGGTACAACTGGATAGTAGGGTAGTGGTTCATAATATAATGTCTTACCGCACCCACCGGGGATACCAGCGCACTGTTGCTGTCCGCCATCATCATGTATCGCAGGTAGAGTAGGCTGTCCATTCCGTCATACGTACACACCGGCGGCCACGACGCGCAGTTCGATGTATCGCCAAACTCCCTTCCCCAGGTCATATAAAACATCGTTCTGCCGCAGCTGTTATCATGATGAATAACACTGTCCAGTAGTTTAGCATACGGAAAAACCTCGGTGTCCACCTGTTCTATGGGAAATGATGGCAATTCGCTTTGCTCCTGCAGCACCACATAGTCCCAGTCTCCAACAGCTATTTTACTCAGCGACGTTGCATCTTGCAGATGTTGTTCCAGCAAATATCCGCCAATAGCATTTGCATCGTATACAAGGGTATCTCCCGCCGAAGCAGCTGCATTTGCGGTTATCAGCGGTAGATTGTTCACATACGTGTAGCTATTGCCAAGGAACAAAACCTTGTACTTGTGATTATTGACAACCTGGGCTGTACAAGAAATGCTCAGGGAGATAATTAGAATATTAACGTAAAGTAAAAATCTGGTCATTTTGATTTGCCGATTGAATAAATGAGTCTGCAAAGGTAAGATAAGACATTGAAAGCCATCTGTTTGGTTGGGTATATATCCTGAAGTTTCCCTCGATTATAGTAGCCTCAAACAAAAAGGGCGGCTGCAGATGCAGCACGCCCTCCTTTGTTACACACACACACTGGTAACAAATAAGTCTATTTTAAGATCGCAAAACGGAACTCCATACGATGCTCGCCTGCGTGCAGTGTAAGTAGGTACAGTCCGTTTGCCAGTGTGTTATCCAGCAATATCTCGTTATTCAATGATCCGTTTTGAGCAGACAGTTTTTCTGAATAAACAACTCTGCCGGTCACTTCTCTTACCTCGGCAAATACATATTCTCTGCCCACCGGCCCGAAAGAACCTTTAATGTAGAAGGCACCATTATTGGGGTTAGGGAAAATCGATATGTTATTATTCCCGGCGATGGCTTCAGTTACCCCCAAATTGCAAGTGTCATGCACTACGACGGTCGTGTAGCAGCCGGTTGGCAGGGTATAAGTGATAGTTGCGCTGCCTTCTGCAACTCCCGACACAAGACCTGTGGTAACGCCCACGGTAGCTGTAGCCGTGTTGCTGCTGCTCCAGGTACCACCAGCATCTGCATCGCTCAATTGGGTAGTAATGCCCACGCAAACATGTGGTGTACCCGAGATGTCCGCTGGCAGTGGATTCACCGTTTCCATCAAAGTTGTAAAACATCCCGTAGGCAAGGTGCAACTGATAACTGCTGTACCTGAGGAGATACCAGAAACGATACCCGTTAGCGCGCCAATGTTTGTGATGGCTGTATCGCTGCTGCTCCAGCTCCCACTTGCCGGCGTTACTGCCAGAACAATGGTCGACCCCACACAGACATTATCATCGCCAAATATGGCCCCCGGTAGTGGGTTTACCGTAACAATAACATCCAGGGTGCAACCGGTCAGTAGTGCATAGGTTATCCTTGCTGTGCCAGCTATCAGGCCAGATACGATACCAGTGCTGCCCACCGTTGCTGTTGCCGTCGTTCCTGAACTCCATATACCGCCTGTAGTTAGGTCACTCAGTATTGTTGTGGAACCCGCACATACCAAAGCAGGCCCGCTTATCGCGGCAGGGCTCGGGTTCACTGTCTCTACCAGGGTTGTAGCACATCCTGTTGGCAAGGAACAACTAATAACTACTGTTCCTGCAGAAACTCCGGATACGATACCGGTGGCAGAACCTATTGTCGCAATGCCGGGGTCGCCCGAGCTCCATTCACCTACGGCAGGCACTGCCGACAAAACGGTCGTGGTGCCAACACACAGGCTTGAGTCGCCGATAATACCACCCGGGAGAGGATTAACTGTAACAATCGCAGTGGTTGCGCATCCTGTGGGAAGCGCATATGTAATGTTTGCTGTTCCCGCAGAAATACCCGAAACATCACCTGCGCTGCCTGCAGTTGCAGTTCCTGTTGAACCGGAACTCCATGTTCCACCTGCTGTAATATCGCTCAGCGTTGTTACAGATGCTGCGCAAACAACTAATGCGCCGGTGATCGCCGCCGGTGACGCATTTACGGTTTCCGTGAGCGTACTGAAACAGCCTGCCGGCAATGTATACGTAATTACCGAAGTCCCGGCAGCAATCCCGGAAACAATACCGGACGAAGACCCGATTGTTGCGACCCCGATTGATCCTGATGTCCAGTTACCACCTGTCGGTATGTCTGATAAACTGATTGTTGTACCCGTGCAAACACTCGTTGCGCCCGAGACTGCCGCCGGTTGTGGGTTCACAGTCATGACGATCGAGGTTGCACATCCGGTTGCAAGCGTATAGCTTACCGTCGCTGTGCCGGCCAGCACTCCCGTTATATCCCCGGCACTGCCTGCAACTGCCGTTCCACCAGATCCGGAAGTCCATGTTCCTCCTGCGTCTGCATCTGTCAGCGATGTCACTGCTCCTTCACAAACGCTCGCAGTTCCCGATATGGCAGCGGGAAGTGGATTGACGGTTTCGGTCAAAGTACTGAAACATCCGTCAGGTAATGTACAGCTGATAAGCGTCGTCCCTGCCGATATCCCCGAAATGATACCGGTAACCGAGCCTATCGTAGCAATGGCAGTATTACTGCTGCTCCATATCCCGCTCGACGGTGAATCAGATAATATTGTTGTTGTTGATGGGCAGAGACTCGCAGCCCCCAGGATTGCGCCGGGCTGCACATTCACCGTTACAACTATGGCTGTTGCGCACCCGGTGGGAAGTGTATAAGCAATACTGGATGTGCCTGCGAGAACACCGGACACATTGCCGGTGCTGCTAACTGTTGCTATACCTGGTGAAACTGAACTCCATGTGCCGCCGCTGGTGACGTCACTCAATGCAGTGGTAGCGCCCGCACAAACGGATGCTGTTCCGAGCGCTGCTGTAGGCACTGAATTTACGGTTACAATAGTCGTAGCCGCAATGCTGCCGCAGCCATTGGTTATCGTATAACTGATGGCTGCAGTTCCTGCGCTTACACCGGTAACGATACCGGTTGCAGAGCCTGCCGTGGCCGTTCCCGTAGATACAGAACTCCATGAACCTCCTCCTGTAATATCACTAAGAATGGTCACTCCGCCGCTCTCACAAACCGTTGCCGGGCCAGTGATAGGTGCAGGTGTTGTTGGTAATGGGTTAACCGTTATAACTACGGCAGCAGCGGTACTGCCGCAGCTATTCGCCTCAGTATAACTTATGGTCGTTGTGCCCGCCGCTACTCCGCTCACAATCCCGGTGCTGCCTACAGTTGCTGTCACGGTCGATACTGAGCTCCAGGCTCCTCCTGCGGTTGCATCACTTAGGGAAGTTGTTGCACCTCCCGCACATACAACTGCTGTGCCTGATATCGCGGCCGGGACAGCAGGTAAAGAATTTACGGTTATGGTGAGCATCGCCGTTGCGCTGCCACAGCCGGTAAATACCGAATAGGTAATGGTCGCAGTGCCTGCAGTCACACCCGATACCATACCTGACGCAGATCCGATCGTTGCGACCCCTGTATTGCTGCTGCTCCAGGTTCCTCCGATTACGTCATCGGTTAAAGATGATGTTCCGCTGAGACACACCGTTGCAGGTCCGGTAATGGGATCAGCGACTGCTGTACTGGTAATAGTAATGATCTTACTGGCGGTATCTGTGCTGCAGGAGTTGGTAACGGAATATAATACGGTATCTGTCCCGCCCGTGTTGCCTGTATACACGCCTGCGCCGGAAATACTTCCGTTTATATTGGTAGCGATCCACGTTCCGCCGGTTACAGCATCGGTCAGCGAAATATTTGATCCGGTGCAAACAGTCGAGGGGCCGGTAATAACACCTGCCGAAGACAATGGATTAATGGTTACGACTATTGTTGCTGCCACGCTGCTGCAACTGTTGCTGAGTGTATAGCTCACTGTTGCAGTGCCACCGCTTGCTCCTGTCACTGTTCCCGTACTGCTCACTGTTGCCACTCCTGGCGATAAAGAGGTCCATGTCCCGCCACCGGTTGCGTCACTTAGCGATGTTGTCGTACCCGCACACAATATTGCGGTTCCGGTTATTGCTGCTGGTGTTGGTGGCAATGGGTTCACGGTGACAATTATTGTTGCCGCAGCGCCACCACAGCCATTTGTTTCGGTATAGCTGATAGTCGTTGTACCTGCTATCACGCCCGTTACAGCTCCTGTGCTGCCCACAGTTGCCGTTCCCGTTGCTGTGGAACTCCACACTCCGCCCGCTGTTGCATCGCTCAGGGATATGGTTCCACCGGCCTCACACACTGCCGCCGCGCCAGATATCGCGGCCGGTGCAGTGGGTACATCATTCACCGTTACCACGACTGTCGCGGCAGCACTGCCGCAGCCATTTGTCTCAGTATAGCTGATGGTTGCTGTTCCGCTGCTCACTCCGGTAACGCTGCCGCCGGTTCCCACAGTAGCAACACCCGCGGGCAATGAACTCCATGCTCCTCCTGCGGTTGCATCACTGAGCGACGTAGCATTGCCCACACATACGGTCGCTGTTCCTGATATAGCTGCCGGTGTCGACGGGGCTGAATTTATGGTTATAACCTGTGTAGCTGCAATACTGCCGCACCCGTTTGTTACCGTATAGCTTATTGTCGTCGTGCCGTTACTAAGTCCCGTTACGATGCCGGTGCTGCCCACAATTGCATTTCCCGGTGCCGTAGAGCTCCATATTCCGCCAACTGTTGCGTCACTAAGCGATAACGTTGGTCCGCCGGCACATACCGATGTCGATCCGCTAATTGCTCCGGGTGCCGATGGTAACGGGTTCACTGTAACCTCTGTTGTTGCTGTTGCTGAGCCGCAGCTATTAGTGATCGTATAACTAATTGTCGAAGTGCCTCCGCTCACACCGGTCACGATGCCAGCGCTACTCACAGCAGCGATGCCGGTTAAAGTTGAACTCCACGTTCCGCCGCCCGGCCCTCCGGGATCACTCAGTGTTATTGTTGCGCCACCCGCACATACGGTAGTTGTACCCGAAATGGCCGATGGTGTGACCGGAAGCGGACTTATAGTCACCACCTTTATGGCCGCAATACTGCCGCAGCTATTGGTTTCCGTATAGCTGATGGTCGCTGTTCCCGCACTTATACCGGTTAGTATACCAGTGCTCCCCACACTTGCGTTTCCGGGAGCACTGGAGCTCCATGTTCCGCCACCTGTTGCATCACTTAATGATGTGGTAGCTCCACCCTCACAGACAATACCTGTGCCGGATATTGGCGCAGGCGAACCGGGCAGAGGGTTTACCGTCACTACTTTAGTTACTGCAAGACTGCCGCAGCTGTTCGTCTCCGTATAGCTAATGGTTGCAGTGCCCGCAGCGCCACTCGTTACAACTCCGGTACTCCCTACTGTCGCCACCCCTGGCAAAGTCGAGCTCCATGTGCCGCCTGCTGTCACATCGGTCAGCAATGTCGTAGCGCCGCCTTCGCATACGGTGGCTGTGCCCGTTATTGCTCCGGGCGCTGTAGGTAAAGGATCTACGGTGATAACTTCGGTCGCTGCAACACTGCCGCAGCTGTTTGTTAGCGTATAGCTGATAGTGGTTGTTCCCCCGCTCACGCCGGTTACTGTACCCGTGCTGCTCACTGTTGCTATGCCCGGCGACACCGAACTCCACGTACCGCCGCCCGTTACATCACTGAGCGATGTAGTTGCGCCACCGGCACAAACGGTAAGCGTGCCGGATATGGCCGCAGGTGCAGACGGCGCGGCGTTGACCGTTACAGTCTTGGTCACCGAGCTCCCGCCGAGCGTATAAGAGATGGTAGCAATACCGGCACTCGAGCCTGTTATGATTCCCGAAGACCCAACGGTAGCAAAACCGCTGCCGCCAGACCAGGTGCCTCCTCCTGATGCATCTGTTAATGTAATGCTCCCGCCAACACACACAGCCGATGTGCCGGATATAGCCGCAAGTTCGGTAACGGCCAGGCTTGTGTTGTTCCACTTATCCCCCGCGTCAGCTGCCCCATTTGCGTTCACTGCATTCAGCACAGAGAAAAAAGACACACCTCCCGTTCCTGCCACCGGTGCAGTCCATGGCACAGATATATTATAGGTCGTCCCCGCAGTTCCTGTACCTGTCACATACGTGCCGGTGAGCGCACTGGATTGTTCCACGATCTTTATGGTACTGCCGCTTGGGATCACAGTATGTGTCCCGGCTGGTGCAGTCAGGTTGCCCGCCGTAGTGGTATGACTGGCGGTTTTTACAGCCGTCAATTGAAAGCCAAAACGTGGAAGTGTCAGGGAGCCGCTGGTCTGGGTGCCTGTTATTTTTACGGTATACGATCGCCCGCCAACATAAGTGGCAACAACAGATCCGGTCGATACTTCTATGAGTTGCACCGATACCGTTGTGCTCGCTGTTGCAGTCGCGGCATGGCAGCTCGTGCCGGATGCGCAGCCAGTGGTGGTGCCAGCTCCGGTCCGCTCATAGCCCGAAAGGCCGGGGCCAGCAGCATAGCTGGTCAACAGCACATAAATAAGAATGGCAATGACGGGTAAAAGTGTAAGTTTCTTTTTCATGTCTCTTATTTATAGCGTAGACGTAGTGTCCTCATTTGATCTTCAAATAACCAAACAGCCCATATTCCTCCAGTTGTGGTCCCGCTGTGAAATATAATTTTGTCGTACTCGTCGGGCTGAACGCAATATCCCACAGGCCGTCAATAAATATAGGCGTGCCATTGTTTTCCAATGGTCCCTGGTAATTCCCGGCCGAGTCGAAAACATTGATGGTGCCGTCCCCGAAGTTGGAGATCAGTATCGCGTTTGCCCCCTGGCCGAAGGGTGCTTGCGCTTGTGCTATGCCCCATGGAGAGTTAAGTGAACCCTGCGTCGCGAATCTCTTTATGAGTATGCCATCCGGGGTGAAAACGTCCACATATCCGTTCCCCATGCCTCCCTGGTCGTCATGCCTGTCGGGAAGTTGCTGCTTTGCATAGGTTACAAATAGCTTGCCGCCTATGTTCCGGATATTAAACGGCGCAAAATCTCCAGGTATATTCGGGTCGGAGAAAGGTTTGTTCATCACCGTGTGAAACGAGGCATCATATACGTCGATAGTTGCATTATAAAAGTCAGTGGCATAGAGAAAATTTCCGGTGCCATCGTTTGCAATAGCCACGCCTTTGTACACTGCCCCGGTGGTGGATGCAGCCACCATAACGGTTGTATCTCCAGCAACCCAACAGCTCACTATACCATCTTCAGTAACATAGATGTACTTGGCTGGGCTGCCGTCCACAACAAAGTCGGTCGTGGTGTTATGTACCACTCCATCTGGTGAAGATCCGCTAGGCTCGCCGCCGAGTGGTATGTCAACGTTGGCGAGTTTTTGATTTCCGTTGCTGTCATAAACGGCAGTACTTCCGCTGTGGTTCACTGCTATCCAGAATGTACCTGTCGAGCTGATAGCTATTCCCCAGGGATTATTGAGTGTCGCATCCAGGCGCGCGGCATTATAACCAGCTGTGTCCGCCACCAGGTTCACTTGCTGGTAGTCGTGCCCGCCGGTGGAGAGTGAGGGGAGCACATTATGCTTGCAGCCGGATGCCAGCATGGCAAAAAGCACCAATATCCGCGGTGCTATGGTTTTCAGGAGTAGCGTAATAGTTCTTTTCATAGGCGTTTTTAAAGCTACAAAACTGATTCGGACAATACAATATCATTCTTTTTCAATTATCGTAATTGTCTTATTTACCCTATCGTTAATTTATTACGCCGAATCGGGAATAATGGCCGCTTGAAACGTGCCCTAACCACGGGTTTGCTGTCTTTGCTCCATTTGTATCTCTTCCCGTATCTTTATAGGAGCGTTCAGGCTTAGCTGAACAGGCTCATGAAGTATAAATTGTCCTTCTTGTGTTTTATGTGCTTTCTCCTGCCAATACACTTATTCGGCAAAGGAGAGGTATATGAAGTTGTTCAGGGAACCATTCGTTTTCATTCAGATGCACCGCAGGAACTCATCAGGGCCTCATCCGATAAGCTGATCGGTGTTTTGGATGTCGTAAACAGGACCTTTCTTTTTAAAATAGACGTCGCTTCGTTTGTTGGGTTCAATAGCCCGCTGCAAAAAGAACACTTTAACGAGAACTACATGGAAAGCGACCTGTTCCCGGTCGCTGTATACTCGGGTAAGATCATCGAGGATATGGACCTTTCTAAAGACGGAGACTTCAATATCCGCACAAAAGGAAAATTAACGATCCACGGTATAGATCATCAATGCATCATCAGGTGCCACGTGATCTGTAAAAAAGGAGTTGTGACCGTGCAGTCCGATTTCATTGTGCTCCTGGCCGACTATAATATTAAGATACCCCGGATTGTCTATGACAAACTTTCACCGCAGATAAATGTATCAGTTAACGCAGTATTGTCGGTCAAGTCGCCCTCTTAAGGCTTCGGGCTTAGATTATCCCGTTTCATCGGTGAGCGTTTTGTTAAGACTGGAATATCCAGTTACTTTTGAGATCGGGGGTAAATTGAATGATTGGAATAAAAGACAATGAATGATTACCGGAAAAAACACCTTCATCATATTACTTGGCTTGTTTTGCACATCCCTTTTTGCCGCATGCTACAGGGATAATGCCGCATTGCTGTATCCCGGTTCTGCCATGCCCGGTAGCAGCGGCTGCGATACTTTAAAGGTGTCTTACAAAAATACTATAGCGCCTATCTTTATGCAAAACTGCGCACTCTCCGGTTGTCATGCCGGTGCTGCACCAACCGGTGGATACTCACTCAACAATTATGCCGGGGTAGTCTCTATTATTCGCAGTGAAAGGCTAATTGGCGCGATCTCGCATTCGGTAGGCTATTCCCCGATGCCCAAAGATGCACCGAAACTTACCGATTGCCAGGTAGGGCTTATTGAAAGTTGGATTGATCAGGGGGCAGGCGATAATTGACTTTAATAATAAAGATTAAATGAAAATAAGAATACTGATTTTATTATTGTTTCCACTGGTCATATTGTGTGGCCCCGGCTATTCGGCCTTTGCGCAAAACACTGAGGATACAACGAAAGACAACATAGATGAGCTGGCAAAGTTACTCGATAGTACCAGCAAAGGTGGCGTTCATTCTTATTACACCACGGCAACTTTCAAATCTACAAGGATAATTAATGGACATAGCATTGAAAATGTAGGCAAGGGCGTACTCGATTTCAGGATAGCGCATCGGTTTGGAGAGTTGAACGAAGGTGTGAAGAATCTTTATGGCTTGGACAACGCTACAACAAAGTTTAGTTTTGATTATGGCATCACAGACTGGCTGATGGTTGGCGTGGGCCGTAGCAGCTTTGAAAAGGAATATGATGGCTTCTTTAAGATCAAAATACTGAGGCAAACGATCAACGATGCCTGCCCGATAAGCCTTAGTTATCTCGGCGGCATGTCTGTAAAAACTATGGATGTAGCTAAGATACCCGGCTATACATACTATCTCAGCAACCGTTTATTTTATATCGACGAGTTGATTCTCGCCCGCAAATTCAACCAGTATTTTTCCCTTCAGCTCATGCCTTGCTATCTCCATTACAACATTGTCTCCGAACTCGGTGAGCCTAACGATGTATTCGCCATCGGCGCGGGTGGTCGTATGAAACTGAGTAAACGCATAGCCGTCACGGCAGAATATTATTACACAGTCCCTGGTCACAAGTTGAATGGATATAATAATTCTCTCTCGGTAGGTGTGGACATTGAAACCGGCGGGCACGTATTCCAGTTGTTTGTCACCAATTCCGCCGCAGTCACCGAGCGGACTTTCATAGGCGAAACTACCGGGGATCCTTTTAATGGCGCGTTACATCTTGGCTTCAATATTTCACGTGTGTTCACTGTTGTCCGTACACCACAGGTAAAATGACCACGAAACATACGGAGTCATCGGCAAAGAATATTTTTGCCGGGTTAAATAGTTCAGTAATTTTTGTTTTCGTACAAATATCCATGCGCCGGATTGCACTGCTTTTGATCACATTTTTTTCTCTGCGGGCCGGGGCACAACAGCCGTTTATACGGGATTTCTCGCTCAACGAGATACCGACCGGCGTAAAGGTGAATGCGCTGATTCAGGACAGCACGGGCTATATCTGGATCGCTACAGACAATGGCCTTGCGTTTTTCAACGGCCGTAATTTCGTTAAGATACAGGATAGCATACATCAGCCGGTTACTGCCGTAGCTGCTGGGCGTGCAGGTGTATGGGTAGGTTACAAGAATGGTGCGATTGGCAAAGTGTTTCGGTCCGCAGTACATAAACTGTCCATTGTCAATGGCCCGTCATCATCCATTACATCATTATATGCCGGAGGGAAGGGTGTGTTATGGGCAGGTACCGAAGAACAAGGCATTTTCGTCATCAGGAATGACACCGCGTCGGCGATCAATACATCGAAAGGCCTTTCTGATAATTTTGTCTACGACCTGTCCATAAACGGAGATGATCGCGTCATAGCAGGCTCAGACATGGGCATTAACGATATTTCCCTTATTGGAAACAATCCCGCTGTATCAGTGTGCAGCTCCAGGCAGGGTCTTCCGGACAATATAGTAAGTGTGATCAAGAACATACCGGGTACACAATTATATTGGGTGGGCACACAAGAGGTGGGCTTGGCTATTTACAGCGGTAGTGAGAAAAAAGTGTTTCCGATAACTCCTCCGTCAAAAAAATGGAGTTACGGGCAAGTGAATGACATACTGCCCGTTTCTGCAAGGCGTGCCTGGGTGGCCACCGAAGAAGGCTATTTGCTCGAAATTGTGCTCGCCGACGGTTTTAACGTTGTCGTACATCCGTACTACTACCCCGGAAAGAACTTCAAAAAATTATTACTCGACAAAGCGGGTAATATCTGGTGCGGATCAGGCCACGGGCTGTCTATGATCACAGGCGAATACCTCTCCGGTATCAAACTTTCCGCCCCATATTCTTTGCAGGATGTTACCGCGATCGCATGGAGCAACGATGTGCTGTGGATAGCTTTAAAGCGCGGCCTGTACCAGGTGGCTTTAACAGACTCCCTTCATCGGCTTGTCCACGAGTATACTTCCGGGGCCAATATTTCCAGCTTGTACAATGATAAAAATGGCAGGTTATGGATAGGTACGCTTGGCGCAGGCCTGTATTATCGGCAGGCTGGGTCAGTGACGAAGGTCAAGGGAATTGAAGGCCTTGATGATGATGGCAACGTCTTGAATATTACTGGCACCGGCAATAGCATATGGGTGGCTGGCTTAAAGGGGGTGGATGAATTGTCGCTTTCTGAAAATGGGGTTGTGACATTGTTGAAGCATCAGGGCAAAAAAACGGGTATGGGTAGTGACTACGTTTATCAGCTATACCCCGACCACAAAGGCAATATGTGGATGGCTACCGATGGCGGCGGTGTTTGCATGTACGATGGCAATTCATATCGCCACTGGGACACATCATTTGGTGCAAACGGTAAAGTTGTTTACTCGATTACCGAAGACAACTCCGGCAACATGTGGGCAGGAACAATGTATAAGGACCTGTTCCGGTTTCACAATAATACGTGGGAAAACATGAGCCGGCTCGAAAGTCCGTATGCCGACAATAGTATCTCAACGGTCACCGCTAACGCCACAGGCCAGGTGATAGCGGTCTACCAGGCTTGCATCGATGTGTGGTATCCGCAGAGCAGGTATTTCAGACACTTCAACTCTGCCCTGGGTATAGGTATAGATAGCACATCCAATGTTCTGAATTGTGCCACTAAAGACAGCTACGGCAACGTGTTCGTCCCATTCCCGCAAGGCGTGTTGATCTTCAAAAACCAATCAGAAGTTTATGACATCCGGCCGGGTGTGCACATAACAACACCCACTATTTTTTCCAGGCCGGTTTCATCAGATCGGACCCGGTTCGACTACGATGAGAACTATGTCGGCTTTGCTTTCGACGGTTTCGGTTTTGCTAATCATGAACGACTGAATTACAGGTACAAGCTGGAAGGATACAACGATGGTTGGATATATACCAGCGATGCATCAGCAAGTTTCCCTAAGTTGTCGTCCGGCCATTACAAGTTCCGTGTTCAGGTGTCTCTGAATCCCTCCTTCGAAAACCCCAATGAGGATTCCTACGAGTTTACCATCGGGACGC
>CAINOM010000325.1 GCA_903851455.1 uncultured Bacteroidota bacterium
GCAGTAACGGTTTGTTATTATTTTTACTACGTTTGAATAGCCCCATATTTTTGTGTTTTGGTCGTTCTTAACCAAAGGTATGGCCGCTATTCAGGCAAAAAAGTTTCGGATAGTTGTGGTCGCAAGTGACATTCAAGTATGACGACAAGGGAAGAAAAATAGAGCAGAATGAAGCAAGTGAAAAAAAGGAGGATTCGAGAAAGATCATTTACACCTATGACGACAAGGGTAACGAGACGGGAGAGGACGAGCATTTTGGTAATGGCAGGGAGTGGATAACAAACTTTAAGTATGATGACAAAGGCCGGCAGACTGAGTATACGCAACGAGATCCTGCGGGTAAGTTACAGATGAAAATGACCCAGGAATATGATGATGCCGGAAACAGGACAAGCGGCACTACCTTTATGAGGGACACACTTGCCGGTGATAAATGGACTGCGAAAAATGACAGCAAAGGAAGGTGTATTGAGTTGCTGAGTTATGCTGCAGATGGTTCGATCCGCTCTAAAAATATCATGAAGTACGACGACTGGGATAATATGATCGAAGACCTTCACTACAGGCCGGATGGGAACATAGATACTGCAGGCTGGAACACCTATACCGAGTTTGACTATGACAGTCACGGAAACGCGATCAAAGAGACATCATATAAACTAAAAGCGGGCAAGAAAGTGATGACCGGTGTAGCGGAGAAAAAGTATGAATATTATTAACCCCCCAACCTCTGAAGGGGCTTCGCCGGTGAATATAGGTTCAGCTGACAGCTGGTTTTTGTCGTAGCACACGCCCCGAAACGCGCAGAGACGCCAGGCATGGCGTGTCTGCGACCTGATGAATATATTCGGTAAACGCTCTTATCTCTTATCTCTTATCTCTTATCTCTTATCTCTTATCTCTTATCTCTCACATCCCTTGTTTCCTTGCTGTCACTGCGCGTTTCTCCCATTGCATCTTCGGGCTTTTCACCTTCCTTGGCTTTAGCTTTCCACTCTACCGCCTTTGCATGGTTGCGGGCTACGCCCTGGCCGTTTTCGTAGAAGTCGGCTATGGTGCGCATAGCCACGCGGTCGCCCTTTGCTGCGGCCTTCATGATCCATTCAAAACCTTTTTTATCATCCTGCAATACACCCAGGCCGTTGGCATATAAGTAACCTACATTGTAGTAGCCGGTGGGGTTGCCCTTGTCTGCCGATCTCATAGACCAGGTCATGGCCTTGGTATAGTCGCGCTTGGTGGCATTTTCTTTGTTGGTGTATATAAAGCCTATGCCAGCCATCATGCCAGCATCGTTCACCTTGTCTGCCGCGTCTTCCAGCCATTTCAGGAGTGTTTCCATATCATTGGACTGCAGGTTGCCTGAGCCGTAGAGGTCAAACAATTCATCGATGGCCTCGTTCTCTTTTATGTTGTGTTTTATAAGAATGTCTGCACTTTTCATGAGCAGGTTCATCGCCTTTGGGTAGTTATGCTCCACGCCTACGGCCTCTGTGTAGAAACCTGCCAGGAAGAAGCATGCGTCCACATCGTCCTGGTCTGCATATTTTTTCATCCAGTCGGCTATTGGCTTCATATCCACGTCCTTGCACTTACCTTCCATGGCTATTTCGCCCACGGCCGGCAACGATCCAGTATCGCCCAGGTCCCTTGCCTTCATGTACCACTCCATCGCCTTTTTGCAGTCATTGCCGAGTTCAGGTGTGCGGTAGAAAACAGCAAGGTCGGCAGCTGCGAACGGATCACCTGTTTCTGCAGCTTTCTGCAGCCACCTGCTTGCGGCCAGTACATCTTTTGGCACGCCATTTCCTTTTGCGTAGCACAGTGCCAGTGAATTCATAGCTTCTGTACTTCCCTTTTCAGCCGCGGCCTGGTAGTTCTTCATTGCCTCAGCCATGTCTTTCTTCACGCCATTGCCTTCCTCATACATCATTCCTATCTCGTTCATCGCGATAGAATTCCCCTTCTTGGCTGCTTTAGTAAATAGTGCCAGCGCTTTTACGGGATCTTTCTTACCGCCCTTTCCGGCCAGGTTTATCATGCCTAGCTGCACCATAGCGCCGGTATGGCCTTTATCTGCCGCTTTCTGCAGCCATACTTTTGCTTTCACAAAATCTTCCGGCATTCCCTGGCCATAGCAGTAATACAAACCCATATGAAACATAGCAGCAGTGTCGCCCTTGGCGGCGCGCGCTTTGTCGTGTGCTATTTCTGCAGCATCTGGTGCAGGTGCGGTCTTTGAGGGTTGGGCGTAGCAAAAAACGTTGCAAAATACTAAGGCAAAAATGATAATATACTTCATAATAAGTCTGGTTCTGATCTGAGATCGTTGATAAAGGTATCCATTATATTTTTTATGGCCTCCAGGGTAGCCGTGTCTGTTACTTCCCCGTTAGCGTTCATCTTGGCGCGTATATAAGGTAGGAGCAAGGTCCCTTTATCTGCCACCCGTGCAGAGAGTGCCGTAAGTGTAAGTAACAAAGATGCATGTGCTTTGTCGCCACCGGTAGCTGCAGTGATAAGCGCTACAGGCTTGTTCACAAATTCACCGGTCGACACTGTCCAGTCGAGCGCGTTTTTTAAGGAGCCCGGTACACCAAAGGCATACTCAGGTGTGCAGATGAGCACTCCATCTGCGTCTCTCACAAATTTCCTGAAGTTGACCACTTCCGGTGCCGGGTCATCACTGCCATCGAAATGGGGCAACGAGCCGAGGCCCTCATAAATAATGAAGTCCACCTCGCCTGCCACAAGCGTCGCTGCGGTATTGATCACCGCATTGTTGGAAGAATTGGAGCGCAGGCTGCCGGAGATGGCAAGTATGTGTTTTTTGTCTTTTGTTTGTTGCGTATTGTTCACTGTAAGAAATGGGCGGCAAGATACACCCGCACTCCATATATAACAAAATCGCAGCATTTTTTTAACATCAAAAATTTTATCCACATGGAAGCCTTATTTATTAACAGGCGTCTTTTTTGTCGTGGAAATTATGCTAGGTTTGTGTATACGCTAAAAAAGTATCTATGCAGTATTTGTCAGGGGCATTCAAAGCATCAGGCTTCTTTACCAAAGAGTTTGACAGGATATTTGCAACGCAGCCTTTTGATAAACCCAATATTCTTGAGTACATAAATGTTTGTACAAAAGAGATACTGTCGCGGGCGCAAGCCAAATACCCACTGCAGGGATTGACATTTATTAACCCGGTGTTTATCGTTAACCGGGAAATTTACCCGGTGCCCGAGCTCCCGGGCGACAGGCGCATCATAGATCTGGCGTACGAATCTTTTGGTCTTGTTAATTCCCGCACCATTGTTCCGCTGTCATTAAAAGTGCTGGACAACAGGATGTTCGGTCTTGTCCTTTATTTTAATGATAACTACAAAGGACAGGAGTATATGACCTTCAGGACGTTCGACCTGGCCAATACCACCGGCAGCAATGCTGATAAGCTAAACGAAGCTTTTCTTGTTGACAACGTAGCCCATCTCGAAATAGATATCGATAAAGTCACCGACGATTTTAATAAGCTGGCTGCAGAGTTTGAATTGTCGACCACTAAGGAGAAAATGCAGTTGTATAAGACGTTCATGCTGTATAAGAATATGGCCCGCCTGTCTGATACCGGCATGTTCTTTTCTTTTATCAATAATTACAACCAGGCGGTATCATTTTTCAATTGCCTGTTCACAGTGGTGTCAGAAAAACCTTTTACTGAAGAGGAATTGCTGGATTTCGCGCTGATCGTAGATGCTATGTCTGCCCCTGTGGCCGGTTTCTACAGTGATCCGAAAGGTGTAAGCGTAGAGACCATGGCAAAGCGCAATGTTCTTAAGTCTGTGTTGGAAAATAGCTTTAAGCAGGCATAAGTACTGCCGCAATTATCAGTCTGTAAATTATCTACACCAAATTCCCTCAAAGCATATTAGTTTTGCGCCATGCGCATACTGATGGTCTGCCTCGGTAATATTTGTCGCTCGCCAATTGCGGAGGGCGTAATGAGGCATAAGGTAAAAGAACATGGACTGGACTGGGTGGTAGAGTCTGCCGGTACAGAATCATATCATATAGGCGAAGCACCGCACCGGTTCTCGCAAAAGATATGCATGCAGCATGGCATTGATATCTCGCACCAGCGCGCAGCGAAATTTACCGCAGACAGTTTTGCAAACTATGATAAGATATACGCTATGGCTGCCGATGTCTATGAAGAGATGAAACACATAGGCGGCAAACATGCCGATATGAGCAAGGTGGAACTGTTCCTGAACGAACTGCACCCGGGAAAAAATGAATCGGTACCTGATCCGTACTATGGCGAAGAAAGCGGCTACCTGCAGGTGTATGACCTGATCAATAAAGGATGTGACGCGATCATAAAAAACATTAGGTAACAAGTAGTTTTTTGAATTTTTACTTTTGAATTTTGAATTGAAATGTCCAAACCATCAATACCACAAGGAACACGTGATTTTTCGCCTGCCGAAGTGCGCAGGCGCCAACATATATTTAATACGCTCCGTACCATATTTGAGCTGTATGGTGCACAGCCACTGGAGACGCCATCTATGGAGAACCTGACCACGCTCATGGGCAAGTATGGTGAGGAGGGCGATCGCCTGATATTTAAAATTCTGAATAACGGCCTTCATGAAAAGAAGGATGCAGATAAAGAAAAGCTGAACGCAGAATGGAACAACGTAGTCAGCAGGCCTTACTCCACGCCGGTAGTCACAGAGCGTGCCCTGCGTTATGATCTTACGATACCTTTTGCTCGTTATGTGGTGATGCACCAGAACGATATTGCATTCCCCTTCCGCCGCTACCAGATGCAGCCGGTATGGCGCGCCGACAGGCCGCAGAAGGGCCGCTACCGTGAGTTCTGGCAGTGCGATGTGGATATGGTAGGGAGTACCTCACTTATTAATGAGGCGGAGCTACTGTGCATTTATCAGACTGCTTTTCAGCAATTGAAAGTACCCGTAACTATAAAAGTAAACAGCCGCAAACTGCTCGCGGCCCTGGCCGAACTATGCGGCATGCCTGAGAAAATGATGGATATTACCATAGCACTGGACAAGCTCGATAAAATAGGCTGGGTGGGTGTAGCGAACGAGCTCAAAGAGCGTGGCATAAGCGATGAGGGAACCTGGCAGATAGAAAGAGTGATCAATGTGAAAGGTACCAATGATGAAAAGCTGGTAGCGTTCGCAGACATTATGCAGCATAGTCCCAGCGGCATGGAGGGAATAAACGAGTTAAGTAAAACGCTTGCCTATTACAACGACCTGGACTCGTCTACCTCCTTCGGCACTAAAGATTCTACTTCAAATATTGTTGTAGATATTAGCCTTGCACGCGGTCTTAACTATTATACCGGTGTCATAGTAGAAGTAGTCTGTAGCAGCGAGGCTGTGAAGATGGGCAGCATAGGCGGCGGCGGCAGGTATGATGATCTCACCGGCCTGTTTGGGCTCAAAGGCGTCTCAGGTGTGGGCGTTTCATTTGGTATAGACCGCATCTATGATGTCATGGAAGAGCTGGATGTTTTTCCGAAGCAATTGGTGGAGGGCACCAGGGCTATCCTGGTAAACTTTGGCGGAGAAAACGAAACTTATGCATTGCAGATAC
>CAINOM010000326.1 GCA_903851455.1 uncultured Bacteroidota bacterium
CGAAAATGCCGCCATCGTTGCCGGAGTAGATGGTCGCTGTATGCAGTGGATTAAAAGTCATAGCATGGTTGTCTACGTGCACATCTTCCGATGGGTTCAGCCTGCCCCAGGTCGTTCCGCCATCGTGCGATACAGCCATCAGCATACCGCAAGCCAGCACATATTGTGAGTCGGTAGGCGATACAGCGAGCACACGGTCGTAGTAACCATAAAAATTGGCGGTATCCTGTGGCGACAAAGCACTGGTAGCAAACGTCACGCCCCGGTCGTGCGACCATTGCAGGTTATTATTTGCATCCAGAACCCAGATAGACCTCGGTGATACCGCGGACACAGCGATAGTAGCACGGTCAGAAGCAGGATTGAGTCCCGCATGCAACACAGTCCACGTAGCGCCTCCATCAAAAGACGACAAAAGGTTCGCATTATTTATCGCATAGACCGTATCAGGGGCTCCGGGGTGAAATGCAATACTATAAATAGGGCCGGCCGTAACGACATGGCTCCATGTCGCCCCGGCATCAGTGGTTCTGTAAATACCGTTAGATGCCGCAGCAAGGAGAACGCTCGGGTTTACGGGGTTGATCAGCAACTTCAATATCGCTTCCCTGCTCGACTGGAGAAAAGTCATCCCGGTAGTGTTCCAGGTAGATCCTCCATCTGTACTCTTCATTACCCCGGCTGAATAGAGACCGCCCCAGAAGGTATTGTATCCATCAATTGTATATCCGTACCCATCACCAGTGGCCGCATAAAGCGTATCGGTATGAATAGGATTAACCGCAATATCCGCTATGCTCAGCGATGGGAAGTTGTCAGTGTTTGAGGACCATGTGGTGCCACCGTTGTGGCTGATATGCACGCCGCCGCACGCGGCACCCACATATATTGTATTAGTATCAAGCGGGTTGATCAAAATACAGTTAATGCGGCCGATACCGTTACTGTTTGTAGGTACCGTATTTGGTCCCAGTGGCTGCCAGTTCAGGCTGGTTGTCCGGGCAGACCTGGTCGAAGATCGTTGCGACCTGTTTTTTGCGGCTTTCTCGGTTTCTTTGATCAGTATGTCAGCCGGGGGCATGTTCCCGGTGGGGTAGCAGCGCGGTTGCACAAAGTTGAACCACCGGTTGAACCTCGCCAGTTCGTTATCATTCTTGTCGTTCTCTTTTTCTTCCTGGGCATCGGGTTCATTTGGATTGTGCAGGACATGATAGAGGAAGTCTTTCTTCATCTTGTAGATATTTTCTACACCCGGTAAGTTGTTGGCAGCTAACGTATCATTTGAAGTCTGGGCAAATGCAATTGTAGTTACAAGAAGAAAGGAAACAATAAGGCAAGGTATGCGCATAACCCGTTAATTTGAATGAAGTTATTGCAAAAATACGGGATATTGAGTGAAATCAGGATTGGCTAAGCGTGTGCACTGCCTGCTTAACCGTGCTGATTATCGAAAAATATTGAAACCAAAGCATTGTGTTTATCCGCCATTTTATATATTTGTAGCGGAAGTGTGATATTTTCAACATTCCTCCACGGCATTCCATGCTTTGTGGGGGCAAAAACAAACATTGAATATGCTGTCTCGCCTTAGAGTTTTGCTTTGTGTAACCTTTTTATTTTTAAGCGTTTCGGCTTCGCAGGCCGGAGAAAATGATTTCCTGAGGCACAATAAGTTTTTTTATATCTGCTCCATCAAAAGGGAGTGCACCAATTGTTTCGATTGCGGCAAGCAACGTTACAATGTTAAGATCCAGAACAGGCTCGATAAAAAGATAAAAAGCGTCACTTATTGCTTCTATTCCGACGTTTACAATAAGTTGCTCACCAAAGAAGCGAAAATCGAGGGCGACCGCATAGATCCACATGGCATCGGTCATTTTTACATCTGCGTTCCCGAAGGCATGCACTGGACCATCACCGAAATGACCTACACAGACGGCAGCTCAGAAACCTTCAAACTCAACGAGCGTCTCCAGAATTTCACCCAGGAGCCAGACGAGTGCGATTGTAACGACTAAACTCACCCCCTGCCCCTAAAGGGTGCTGCTGGCGAAAACAATTTCCGCTTAGTCTCATTGATCAGCTTTGATCCTTTTCTTATACAGAAAAACCGTTCACGAATAATGAACGGTTTTTTATTGTTTGGACAAATGCGCAAAATAATATTGCAAAATCAAGTCGGCACGCCGAACACAAGCACAGAGCTAAATTTTTGACTCCCCTTTAGGGGGCCGGGGGTGAGCCCGTTAGCTTAGCCCCTCAATATTCCCATCCACCAACTTAATATGCATTGCCTGCGGATCCTTTGGCAGGCCGGGCATACGCATTATTTCACCGGCTACAGCCACAATAAATCCTGCGCCGGCATTGATCACCAGGTCGCGGATGTTGATGGTAAAGCCTTCGGGTGCATTTATTTTCTTTTCATCGTCTGAGAATGAATATTGGGTTTTGGCAATACACACGGGCAGATGGCCCCATCCGTTTGCTTCAAACTGTTTCAGCTTTGCAAATGCGCTGCCGTTAAACACAACTTCTTTTGC
>CAINOM010000327.1 GCA_903851455.1 uncultured Bacteroidota bacterium
ATTTATTTATTTCCAGTTTTAGGTGGCGTGGGAGCATTTAACCGCTGAGACGCAAAGACGCAGCTTCCATATTTTTGTGTATAAGGCCGCAAAGTTAAAACGAGTATTATTCTTGCATTACGTAGAGGCAATGCATGGCATCCCTACAACCGTAAAATCTATAACCAATTACTGCGCCAGCCAGTATTTGCGCAGCAGCCACTCGCCCACAGCAAGCAGGAGGATAATGAAGAAATACCATTTACGGTCGATGAGGGGAACCGTTTCGGTAGTGGATTGTATAATTGGTTTTATCTTCTCATTGTGACTGATACTGTCATAAAGGGAAGCAACGTTCCTTGCAGGCACAAAGCCGCCGTTGTATTTTTTAGCAAGCCCGTATAGCAAAGGATAGTCAGCACCTGACTCCATAAGCTCCAGCGGAATGCTTTCTACCACAAAGGTGCCGCTTGCTGAGTACTGCTTTTCGTTGTAAGTAGTATGAGCGCTGTAAGTATAGGTGCCGCCAGCCCATATGCCTACATTCAGATGATAGGCGGTACCAGAGCGCTCAAACGAGAAATTCTGCTTACGCCCTGCACTGTCGGAGATAACCAACTGCACATCCGGTGTATTTACCTGCTCGTTGTTGGCATTGAGCACAGATGCGTTTAGCGATATTGCTTCCTGGTCGCTCCACACATATTTCTGCAGTGACACATTAAATGGTTTCTCATTGTTATTTGCCGACAGGAACGCAACCGTCTGCCGGATACACTCATCGATCACGGAATGTCCGTTAAAATTCTTGTACTCATACATGCGCCACCTCCATAGCCCTTCGCCTGCCAGTATAGCACTGGGTACACCGCCCTGCTGAAGCACCCAAAGAGGAGACTGAGAACCAGCGGCACGTTGTGCAAATAAAACATTAGCTCCCGGTCCGGCACTCATATTGATGTTACTGCTTAGCGGGGGCATTTTATCTGTTACCGACTGTATGTTTTGCGGAAGTGTAAAGGTGGTGAATGCAGGCTCATAGGCTGCAAGGGCATCATGAGGCACCGCAGCAGATATGCTGGCGCGCGTTAGTGACGACATGCTATTAATGGCCGATACATCGGTCTGGTTGGTAAGGATGAACCAGATAGGCTTGTTGGCCGCCAGCAACTGTGCCGAGAGCCTGTTGCGCAGCGAAGGCAGCCCGTGAAGTATAATGACATTGTAACTGGTGAGCGATGCCGGGAAATTATCAGCTGTAGCCACCGTGACCTTATAACTTTCCAGGCCGCTCAAGGCATCCCTGATAGCATTCACATCCGGATGGGGAGCGGCAGATACGATAAGTATGTTCTTCTTTTCTTCTACTACCTCCACAAAAATATCCCTGCGGTTATTGGCCAGGTTCTGTTCTCCCTGTGCTTCCGGTATCGAGATCGTATAGTGGTGCAAGCCGGCTTTATCTGCCTTAACGGTAAACGAAACCGATCGGTCATATTTGTCGCTGCTCACAGATACAGGTACTGACGACAGCACACTCTCACCTTCCTTAATAACGGCGCTATTGCTGTAACCCTTGCAGAGGTCGGCCACGAGGTCAGCACGTATCTCGAAGCTGCTGTTGATCGTAACTACTTTGTTCGCGTATACACGGGATATCCGCAGGTCTTTTTGCTGCACGCTGTCGCCTATGCCCACTGCATATAGCGGGCTATGAATGGATAGCTGCTGGTACAGTGGGTTCATCCCCTCGTTAAACCGTCCATCGGTGGCCAGTATCACGGCACCCAGGTTCTGCAACCCGAAGTATTCCTGCGCCCTGGATAATGCAGCAGAGATATCCGTTGCCGCCTGCCGGTATTGAAAAATGCTGTCGTTCTGTATCGTATTACCAAACCCCCATCGTATTACCTTATATTTGTCTGAAAGGCGGCGGGTAAGCTCCTCAACATTTTTCCGGTAGGTGCCTGAATCATTTCCGAGTGCATTGGAGATGGATCGGGAATTGTCCTGCAACAGCAGTACCACCGGTTTTTCAACCGTATTTTTTGTAATAATGATGGTAGGCACTAAAACCAGCAGCAAAGTGAAAAACACCACAAGGCTGCGCAACAGGGAAGTAAGCCAGGGATAAGGCACCGCACGCCGCTGATCAGCACGATATACCCAATAACCCGCGCCAACCGACAAAACTATAGCTATGAGCCAATATATCCACTGCATGAGGAGGCAAGCTAAAGAAAAATTCAAAATTTAGATTACAATTAAAATATAAAATGTGAACTTTGGCATAGGTATTGTCTTTTGAAACAAGGGATAAACCACTTACCTATTTTGTTTGTATGAAGTACTTCTTCTTATTTTTTACTTCTTGTTTGTTCCTGAGCACTGCCGCGATGGCCAAGGGGCACGGCGGCGGGCATGGCGGGGGCCACTCCAGCAATCATTCCAGCGGCGGACACACTTCATCAGCCAGCAGCCATATGGGTAGCACTCATCCCGGCAATGGGCGCAGCACTTCTGGTGCCGGGCATAGCGCTACTCATATTTCTACCCATACTGCCATCGTAAGGCGGGCTACCTCGCCAAGGGCCATCTCAGTAAATCATCAGCGCAGTATGCCGGTCCACCAAAAAGGTTTTGGGTTACCGCCCCGTGGCGGCGAGCCTGCGGTCAACTATGGAACAGGATATTCTCCCGGTTACTATGGATATGGATATTACTATCCCTCCTGCTACAATCCATTTTTTTACGACCCGTATTACAGTATGTTTTCCATCGGATTGGGCATGATGTATAGTCCTACCTATTCCGCCGGACAGGGAGCAGGTAATGATTATTACGCTGACAACCAGGACAATAACTCAACGGAAGAGCTGGAAGGATATGTAGTATATGCCAACGATACATTATCTGGCGCAATAAGCATGAGAGGAAATACCGTCTTCCTGGAAACGGCAGATACCGCACGCGGCTACGACTATAAGTTCAAAATGAAAAACAAGCAGCTGGAATATGTAACCGCCTACAATGATGATGATAAGCAGGTGAAACTTGTGCGGCTCGCCAAAAGCAAAAATAAACTCTGGCGCGTGGTGCACGAAGGCAAGTTGAACCTTTATGATGATGACCACCGTTTTATTTACCGTCCGGAAGATATAGACAAAATGTCCCTGATAGCCGAGTTCAACGGCCAGGAAAAAACACTTAATTCATTTTACGGCGTGAAAAGCAAAGACCAACTAACCGCATACATCAATGAAGCGTATGGCTTGCATCTGGATCCAAAGAACTACAACTGGAATCAACTGCTGATCTACCTGGACAAGCTGGACTAGCAAAAAATTAGCTTTTTAACATATTGTTTTTAGAAAAAGGCGTAATTTTTGATTGTTTTATCATCAATAACACACCTCTAAAACATCTGCCATGAAACGTATCCCCGTTGCCATCGCCTTTTTCCTGACCCTGGGAATAAACAGTAAGAGCAGCGCCCAGGACCGTTTCGCAGCTGCCAGCAATTCAGAGGCATCATCGCACGCTAGCGCTGCCACAAGTAGCAACGAAGTGAATGCTTATGCTCCCGCTGCCAGCAGCAATGCAGTGAAAGAGATACCAGCGTCGCCGGCTCATTCATCCACACCTGCTATGAGTGCAGAGATGCCCGCTTCAGCGAGTAATATGAGGGCCATGGCATCATCGGGCGTAACATCATTATCTGCAGGCACCGGCAACTATCACGAACCGGGAGTAATATCCGGCGGCGTAACCAGGTATAGCCCGGTCACCAAACAAGCGCATGCTTACTACTCTACCCCTGTTACTAAGTACAAGGCCAGGAAACACAATAACCACTTCAGGAAAGACAGGTATGACACCTGGCAGTTATTTTTTGGTGAGCCGTACTTCGGTTTGTTTTTTGACTGTGAGGTTGCCTATGAAGACGTAATGATGTCTAATGACGAACGGACAAATAAGGGAGCATCGGTATTGAATGTTTCCCTTGATGGATATGTAGTGTACCATGGCGACACCCTTTCGGGCATAGTGACCGTAACCGATAAGGCGATCTACCTGGAGCAGCCGCTGGATAGCAAGCGGGAAACAGGATACACCTTTGGGTACGATGATAATGGCCTGAAGACAGTTGCTGTGTTTGAAGGCAATAATTCTCTTTACCTTGGCCGCCCGGGTGGTACCGGCAAAATATCCCGCATCATCCACAGCGGCAAGCTGAGCATTTATGATGATCACTACAATTTCCTTACACCGGGCAATGTACACCGGGCCAAAATGACCGCAGAATACAACGGCCAGGTGAAAGCCCAAAAATCTTTCCTGGAAAGTGAACGCAAGCAGCAGCTTGTTGAATCTATCAATGCAGCCTATAGCC